>DRJN01000374.1 GCA_011052165.1 Gammaproteobacteria bacterium | reverse complement strand
GGCAATCACGGAAACGGCATTGATCCTCACGAATTACAAATTCAGGAAAGCCCTGCGCCAGTTGTTTGGGGCTAACGTTCCAAAGTCCAAACTCCCGTATTCCGGGTGAATCGATCAGAATAGCTAAATCCGGCAGATGATAGAGTCGTGCCGTGGTGGTCGTGTGCCGGCCTTTGCCCGTGGCGCGAGAGACTTCACCAATAGGGGTATTGGCATCCGGCAGCAGGCGATTGAGCAGGGAGGATTTTCCGACACCCGACTGACCCACCAGAATGCTGGTTTTTCCGTGCAGGCACCGGCTCAAGTGATTGAAAGCCAGATCTTCATGAGCGCTGGTATAGATGATCGGGTAGTCCAGTTGCGGATAAACTGCCAGCCGTTCCTGATAGCGGGCAAGTTGCTTTTGTTCGAGTAGATCTGTTTTGTTAAGAACGATGACCGGGTTGATGCCGGTCAGGGTGGCGGCGACCAGATAGCGATCCAGCAGGCCTTCGTTTAGCTCGGGCAGGGGGGAGCAAACGATCAGGATTTGATCAATATTGGCCGCAATGATTTTCTGTTTGCCACGGCCGTCAGGGCGGGCCAGGAGACTGCTGCGAGCTTTGAGCGTATGGATGATGCAGGATTTAGGATCCGGGTAATACCAACTTATATAATCGCCGCAGACCAGCGGCGGCAGGTTGCGCCGGGCGTTGCAACGATGCCGCTCACCCTGTTCATCTTCAATGATGATCTGTTTGCCGAAGTGGGCGACGATGCGCCCATCGTTGTTGGGTAATTTATGCCTACTGTCTGCGGTCGCGCGTTGAGAGTGCTGCCGGGACATGCAGGTAAGTGCTATTTGTGTTTGAACTTGTAGAATTGCTGATTCAGGTAGGTGATAACGTCGTTAATCTGTTTCTGTGACCAGGGAACACCGATACTATTTTTGCAGCGGTTCACCCGATTCTGTAAGCCCTTGTAGCTGTTGATTCGGCGGTTTTTGCGAGTATAAATGGAATCGGGATCGCCGTTCATGATGGATTTATGACATCTGATGCAATGAGCATCGTGCAGAGTCTTGCCATTACGGGCGTCACCGGCATAGGCGTTTGTCGCTAGCAGGCTGGTCAGTGCCAGCACGGGTAGAATAAAGAGAAGGTTACTTTTATTTCGGGCTTTATGTTGGAGCATGTTCCAGGTTCCTTGTGATTTCATCCGGCTTATGAAGAAAGTGCAGGCTCCAGTTTAGCGGATAAATGTGCAATGCGTACAGAGGCAGGTGGGTGGGAATCATGAAAAGCTGAATACAGGGGATCCGGGGTCAGGGTGCTGGCATTTTCCTCATAGAGCTTCACCAGCGCCTTGACGAGATTATCCGCGTTGCTGTTTTGGGCGGCAAAATCGTCAGCTTCAAATTCATGCTTGCGACTGACCCATGCAAAGACGGGTTGCAGGTAAATAGAGAACAGTGGCGCCACCATCATGAACAGGGTCAGGGCGATATAAGTTGAGGGTTGGCTCACCCCCAGGCCGGTATAAAAAGCATGGTACTGCATCAACCCGCCCAGCAGGGCCAGGCTTAAAAGACTAATAACAGCCATGGAGACGATACGCTTTTTAATGTGATGGCATTTAAAATGTCCCAGCTCATGGGCCAGCACCGCTTCAACTTCATCGGCATTGAGGGATTTCAACAAGGTATCGAAAAAAACGATGCGCTTGTTATCGCCAAGGCCGGTAAAGTAAGCGTTGCCATGACTGGATCGGCGTGAGCCATCCATCACAAAAACGCCCTTACTGGTAAAGCCACAGCGCTGAAGAAGTTGTTCGATACGCTGTTTCATTTCAAGATCATCCAGCGGCTTGAATTTGTTGAACAACGGCGCGATAAAGGCGGGGTAGGCCCACATCATGAGCAGGCTGAAGCCGGTCCAGACCACCCAGACATAAAGCCACCAGAACTCGCCGGCACCTTCCATGAGCCACAGCACCAGCCAGAGCAGGGGCAGGCCGATCAACGTTATGAGGAGGGTTTGCTTGACTAAATCAGTGACAAACAGCCGCGGCGTGGTGCGGTTAAAGCCAAACTTCTGTTCGATGGCGAAAGTGCGATAGATATTAAAAGGCAGATCCAGCACCGCAGAAATCAGGGTCATGCTGACAATAACCGCTACCCCGGTCATGACCGGGCTCCAGGCCAGTGTGCGCCACTGTATATCCAGCCACTCCAGCCCGCCACCGAGGGTCCAGCCCAGCAGAAGTAGCGCGCCAAAAAAGAGTTCGAACATGTCCATGTGAGTGTTGCTGCGAGTATAGTCCGCCGCTTTCTGGTGAGCTTCCAGAGTGATACGCCCGGCAAAGGCTTCAGGCACCGCGACGCGGTGTGTGGTCACATGGCGTCGCTGGCGCAGGGTTAGCCAGAGCTGAACCCCCAGGGAGAGGCTGAGGGCGGCGAGAAAGAGGTAGGTCAATGTATTCATGATTTTATATCGAACTTAAGCAGGCAGGGAAGGGTAGCCTTTGGTAGAATTCAAGGCAAGCCCTGTATTTCATAAACAAAGCAGAAGGATACCCATGCGCCAGAATGTAAACAATTTAATCTGGATCGATCTGGAAATGACCGGTCTGGATACCCAGAATGATCGAATCATCGAAATCGCCACCATTGTAACAGATGGCGAGCTGAATATATTGGCCGAAGGGCCGATGCTGGCTATTCACCAGCCGGATGAGGTGATGGCGGCCATGGATGACTGGAATACCCAACAGCATGGCGGCTCGGGCCTGG
>DRJN01000373.1 GCA_011052165.1 Gammaproteobacteria bacterium | reverse complement strand
TTGCATAAGTATTTGCACCATAGCCCCCTCTCCCTATGGGAGAGGGTGGGGGTGAGGGGATAAAATACATGCAAATACTTATGCAACGATTAATACAATTTAATACCCCGCCAGCTTGCTGCGGGTTTGTTTATTGATAATACATCCAACGGAGATAACAGTGGAATTGCATCAAACAGAAGAAGAACAGGTTGAAGCCTTAAAAACCTGGTTCAAGAAAAATGGCAGCGCTCTGATCGTCGGGGTGGCGCTGGGCCTGGCGGCTATCGCTGGTTACCGTTTCTGGGTGAATTACCACGGTAACCAGTCACAGAAAGCTTCGCTGGTTTATTCAAATTTGGAGAATTACCTGATCACGGGTGATTCGCCCAGGGTGTTTGAGGTCGGGAGGCAACTGGTTGAGCACTTTTCGAGTACACCCTATGCGGCGCTGGCGGCCTTGGGCATGGCGCGCATGAGCGTGGAAAACCATTCACTGGATGCCGCCGAGGTGCATTTGCGCTGGGTTATCAAAAATGCCAGTGAGGATGGTCTGAAAAATGTTGCCCGACTGCGCCTGGCGCGGGTGCTGGCGACAGAGAAAAAATATGACGAGGCGTTGGCGTTGGTGAACAAGAGTAATCAGGGAAGCTACACCTCGTTGTACAGTGAAGTGCGCGGTGATATTTTGTTAGCGCAAAAAAAACCGCAACAGGCTCGTAGCGCTTATCAGCAGGCCCTGGATACGATTGCCGGGGGTGATCGCCGACGCACCTTTATTGAGATAAAGATGAAAGATCTTCCCGCCACTGACAGCGTACAGGGCTAATGCGGTTAATGCGTGTTTTTTTCTTTCTTGCTATTCTGATTCTGGCAGGCTGTTCAACTTCTCCCTCTCCGGTGTTGCCACCGCTACCGCTGCCAGCGTTTAAACCCACTGTTGCTATCACGACGCAATGGCGCAGCAAAATCGGCCTCGGCGCGCGCTATTTCTATTTGCGTTACAAACCTGTGTTTTTAGGTAATGTCGGTTATACGGCTGACTACCAGGGCGGGGTTTACGCCTTTGATGTGAAAACAGGCGATGAGCTGTGGAACAAACAGCTACACTTCAAGCTGACTTCGGGACTCTCAGTGCAGGGCGGACGTTTGCTTCTGGGCAGCAATGAAGGCGATGTCCTTGCGCTGGATCCGAAGAATGGGCGCGAGCTTTGGCGGACAAAAGTGTCCAGTGAAGTGCTGACCCCGCCGCTGAGTTCGCAGGGCTATGTCATCGTGCGTTCCCTTGATGGCCGGTTGTACGCGCTGGATGCGGCAACGGGAAAACGGCGCTGGGTATTCGAAAGCAGCGTGCCACTGCTAACGTTGCGTGGTAACAGCGCGCCGCTGATCGTCAATGATATGGTGTTGCTGGGATCCGACAATGGCAAGCTGACCGCACTCACCCTGAAAGGTGGTATTAAATTATGGGAAACGGCCATTGCGGTGCCGACCGGGCGCACCGAGCTTGAACGTATTATTGATATCGATGTGGATCTCCTGGTGGTGGATGATCTTGTCTATGCGGCGACCTATCAGGGACGCCTGGCTGCGGTGCAACTGGATAATGGCCATATCCGCTGGGTACAGAAGATGTCGTCCTATGCCGGCATGACCGCCGATGCCTACCGGATTTACATCACCGATGCCCAGAGCCAGGTGCTGGCTTTGAACCGTATGAGTGGCGCCATTCTATGGCGTCAGGCAAAACTGCTACGCCGTCACCTCACCGGCCCGGTCCTGCATGACGGCTATGTGGCGGTAGCGGATTACGATGGTTATATTCACTGGCTGGATCGGGAAGACGGTCATATTGTTGGCCGCGCACTGCTGAACGATGTGGCTTATCTGTTCGAAGAAACCTGGCAGCAGGATGACAGTGGTTATTATAATCGTGAAAGAAACATCCTCGCCAATCCGGTTGTTTACAAAGGGATGCTCATCGTCAACAATCGTTTCGGGATCATGTCTGCCTATACACTTTCTTCCGGTTCCTGAACGGCACGTATGAAACCTGTTATCGCTCTGGTAGGGCGCCCTAATGTCGGCAAGTCCACGCTTTTTAACCGTCTGACCAAAACCCGCGATGCGCTGGTGGCGGATCAGCCTGGCCTGACCCGCGATCGCAAGTTTGGTGAAGGCCGGGTGGGCAAACACCCTTACATTGTTGTCGACACCGGTGGCCTGACCGGCGAAACCGAAGGTGTTGAAGAATTAATGGAGGAGCAGTCCTGGCTGGCGGTAGAACAGGCGGACAGTGTGCTGTTCATGGTGGATGCCCGCAATGGCCTGACGCCGGAAGATCAGAAGCTCGCAAAACGTCTGCGTAAAACGGGCAAGCAGATTATGTTAGTCGTCAATAAAATTGACGGCCTTGATGCGGATGTCGTGACGGCAGAATTCTACCATCTGGGATTGGGTACGCCGCATGCTGTTACCGCCTCACACGGGCGGGGTGTACCGGCTTTGATACAGGCGGTTTTTGAGAGTATCTCCTTTGAGGGTGCGAATGAGCCACTGGATGTGGCTTCGAAGGGCATCAAGATCGCCATCATCGGTCGTCCCAATGTGGGCAAGTCGACGCTGGTAAATCGCATGCTGGGAGAAGAACGGGTCGTGGCTTATGATTTGCCCGGCACCACACGCGATTCTATTTATTTACCCTTTGAACGTGACGGTCAGGACTACACGCTGATCGACACCGCCGGGGTGCGCCGTCGCAGCCGGGTGAACGAGGTGGTGGAAAAGTTCAGCGTGATCAAGGCGCTTAAAGCTATCGAAGACGCCCATGTGGTGATCATGTTACTGGATGCGAGTGAAGGGATCACCGATCAGGATGCCAGTTTGCTGGGCTTCGTGCTCGATGCCGGGCGCGCGCTGGTGCTGGCGGTCAACAAATGGGATGGCCTGTCTATTGACCAGAAAGACAAGGTGCGCCGGGAACTGGAATACAGGTTGCCCTTCCTCGGTTTTGCCAGAATGCATTTTATTTCTGCCCTGCATGGTAGCGGTGTGGGCGATTTATATGCCTCGGTTGATCGCGCCTACGCTTCGGCCTGCAAGGATTTTTCCACTCCGGAATTGACCCGGCTGCTGGAAGAACTGGTGATGGCGCATCAGCCACCACTGGTCAAGGGGCGCCGAATCAAGTTGCGTTATGCCCATCAGGGAGGCGTTAATCCCCCGATTATCGTGATTCACGGTAACCAGACGGCGTCCGTTCCTGATGCCTATCGCCGCTATCTGATTAACGCCTTTCTCAAGCACCTGAAGCTGGAAGGCACGCCTATGCGGCTCGAATTCAAGAGCGGCAAAAACCCTTTCGCGGGGAAAAAGAACAAACTTACCTCCCGTCAGATCGAAAAGCGCCGCCGTCTGCGTAAATTCACCTCACGAAAAAGCTGATCTTTCTGCCAGTAAGCCTACCCCAGGTGAACCGGACCTTTTTTTAGTACCCCTCTTGA
>DRJN01000372.1 GCA_011052165.1 Gammaproteobacteria bacterium | reverse complement strand
GGCCTTGTTGACACCTTTGTCAGTGGCTTGAGCAGAGAGTATGACGGCGATGAGAAGTTCAAAGGTTGAGCTGTAATTCAGTTCGGTGGTGGGGACTGGATTGTGTACCCGTAGGCGGGTGAAAATTTCGTGGCGCTTATTTTTATTCATGATATCAATCGTTGCAACAGTATTTGCATGTATTTTATCCCCTCACCCCAACCCTCTCCCAGAGGGAGAGGGGGCTATGATGCAAATACTTATGCAACGATTGATACAAAGTCAGATACAGGATAAATGGATTCCTCTTTTTATGGCGTTTTTTACTTAACTATCTGTACCAGTTGTTTGACCGGTATGGCTTGGTGTTTTCGAGCTATTCGCTTGTCGATCATATTTTTGAACGCAATCATAAAGCCCAGTCCGAGGAAGGCGCCGGGTGGCAGGATAGCCAGTAGATAGCCCCGGTAGTTTCCAAAGAGGTGAACCGTGAGCCACTTTGCATGATCACCAAACATAAGTTCAATTTGCCGAAACAGGGTGCCGAAGCCGATGACTTCGCGCAGGGTACCCAGTAGCAGCAGAACCAGGGTAAAGCCCAGGCCCATGAACAGGCCATCGGCAAAGGCGTGGGGGATGCTGTTTTTGGACGCAAAAGCTTCTGCGCGGGCGATGATCGTGCAGTTGGTGACAATCAATGGAATGAAAATTCCGAGGATCATATAAAGTTCGTGAAACCAGGCATTCATACTGAGTTCGATCACAGTAACGATAGAGGCGATGATGAGCACGAAGACCGGAATACGGATTTCCGGGCGCACCCAGTGACGAATAGCTGAAACGGTTACATTGGAGAAGATCAATGTCAGCGTGGTGGCCAGTCCCAGTCCGAGACTGTTGACCATCGTGTTGGTGATGGCTAACAGGGGACAGAGACCGAGTATCTGGACCAGAGCCGGGTTGTTGCTCCACAGGCCGTTACGGGCGATATCGCGATAGGGGTGGCTCATGACGCGGGTTCCTTTTCAGCGGCGAGTGGAGCGAATAGTTCGTCGCGGTGCTGACTAAAATAAATCAGAGTGTTGTGGACGGCTTTTACCACCGCACGCGGGGTGATGGTGGCGCCGGTAAACTGATCGAAGCTGCCGCCGTCCCGTTTAACGGCCCAGTTTTCAGGTTTCAGGTTTTTCAGGGACTTACCGGTAAAACTCAGGATCCAGTTGCTATGAGAAAGATCGATTGCATCGCCAAGCCCGGGGGTTTCATTGTGGTTGACAACCCGTACCCCGGCAAGCTGGCCGTTATACCGGATGGCAATCAGTAAATAGATATTGCCGTTATAGCCATCCGGCGCGATGCTTTCGATAACAGCGGCAACAGGCTGTCCTGCCTTGCGCGCACGATAGACGTCGATAGCCTTGCTACTGCCGAGAAGGGCAAGATTTGAGACGCGGAGGATATCGCTGAACATATCGTTGTCGTATTGATCAGATGGAATCAGTTCATGCAGTGTTTTCAGCAGTGCCGTGCGGTAGTTGGCGGCAATCCGCCTGGCCGTATTTTTATAGGTCAGGCTGACCATGCCGGTACCGGCAATGGCAAATAGTCCCAACAGGGCGGCGCTGATAACCATGTTTTTAAACAGAGACATCGTCAGTCGTCCTGGTGGCCGAATACCCGGGGCTGGGTATAATAATCAATGGTGGGTACCGCCATGTTCATCAGCAGGACGGCAAAGGCAAAGCCGTCAGGGTAGCCTCCCCAGGTGCGAATGATATAGGTGAATATGCCGATGCCGGCGCCATAGTACAGGCGGCCGCGCAGGGTGGTGGCGGCGCTGATTGGATCGGTGGCAATAAAAAAGGCGCCCAGCATGGTGGCGCCGCTGAACAGATGAAACAGCGGCGAGGCATGGGCATCGATATCCGCAAGTTGGAAGACGAGTGCGCAGGAAAACAGGCTGCCAATAACGGCGACCGGGATATGCCAACTGATGACCCGTATGAAGATCAGTAGCATGCCGCCGAGCAGGAACATCAGGTTCACCCATTCCCAGCCGCGCCCGCCTAACATGCCGAACAGGTTATGAAATTGAGCGTTAATCTCATCGATGGTCATATTCAGACCCAGCCGGGTTTTCACGATATCCATGGGCGTGGCCATACTGATGCTGTCAATGTTGTGTCCGCTGGGCAGGACCTCAAACAGGCTGTAACGCAGGCTGTCCATAAAAGCCATGTGGTGAGACTGAGCCGGCAGCCAGGTGGTCATTTCACGCGGAAAGGCGATGAGTAACATGGCGTAACCGACCATAGCCGGATTAAAGGGGTTATAGCCGAGACCGCCGTAAAGCTGTTTAGCGATGATGATGGCGAAGGCGGTGCCGATAAAAGCCAGCCACCAGGGCGCCAACGGGGGAAGAGCGATCGCCAGCAGGGTGGCGGTGAGAATAGCGCTGTAGTCGGACAGAAACGGTTTTATGGGACGCTGGCGCAGACGGAGCATCAGAGCTTCACTGGCCAGCGCGGTGGGAATGGCGATGCCCAGATTAATGAGCAACCCCCAGCCGAAGAAATAGATATGGGCCAGCATGCCCGGGATTAGGGCAAGGAGTACCCACAGCATGATCCGGGGAACGCTGTTGCCCGAATTCAGAAAAGGGGAGCTGCTTATGCCAGGGTTCATATCGGTTTAATTCTAGTCATTGGTTTTCTTTCTCCTTGCCTCGATTTCCTCAATGACTTTTTTCTGTGCGAGGTTAAGGTTATCGGTATTTTTCCTCTGTTGTTCCTGTTCCGCGCGCCGAGCCTGAACCCGGGCCATGGCAGCTTCGATAGCCGTCTTTTGGGCATCCCTGTCATCGCTCTTATTGCCGGTCTTTTTCAGTAATTCTTTTTTCCGCTGCCTGCGTTCTTCATTTTCTTTTTTTCCGCGTTCCAGCCGGTACTGCCGGAATTCATGGCGTTGGCGCGCCAGATCGGCTTTTTTCTTCTCCTCTTCCTGTGCCCAGATTTCGGTTTTGGCGAAACGATAATAATTAACCAGCGGAATATGGCTGGGGCAGACATAGGCGCAGGCGCCGCACTCGATACAGTCGAACAAATGGTAGTCCTGGATGCGATCAAAGTCCTGTGCGCGGGCATACCAGTAAAGTTGTTGAGGCAGCAGTTGCACCGGGCAGACGAGGACACAGTCCGCGCAACGGATACAGGGCATGGCGGGCCTGCGCGGTTCACGTTTCAGGCTCAGCACACAATTGCTGGTTTTAATGACAGGCACCTGTTGATCGGCAATCTTAAAGCCCATCAGCGGCCCGCCCATGATCAGATCAATCTCCGCCCGCTCATCGAACCCGCATTGATCCAGCAGGAAACGGAAAGGTGTGCCGAAGCGAACCTGAAGGTTGCGTGGGTGTTTGACAGCATCGCCCGTGACGGTGACGACGCGGGAGATGAGAGGCTGACCTTGCGTGGCATCATAAACCGCAGCAGCGGTGGCGACGTTATGACAGACGATACCCACATTGACGGGTCGATTATTCGCGGGCACTTCGACACCGGTGACGACCTTGATCAACTGTTTTTCCCCGCCGGTTGGGTAGAGGGTCGGAACTTGAATGATTTCAATTTTGTGAGGTTGATGTTCTTCCAGCGCATTGACCAGGGTGGTATAGGCGAGGCGCTTGTTGTCTTCCACCGCGATGATACAGTGTTCGGCCTGCAGAGCCTGTTTCATGACTAACAGGCCCTTAATGATCTCGTGTGGGCGTTGCTGCATGAGCATGGCGTCACAGGTGATATAGGGCTCGCACTCCGCGCCGTTGAGCAGGAGAGTGTTGACCCGGTTGCCCGGTCCCGGATTGAGTTTGATGAAGCTGGGGAAGCCGGCGCCGCCGAGACCGACGATGCCCGCGTCGCGCAGTAAATGCCGCAGCTCAGCCGGCTCCATATGATGATAATCATGGGCCTGCATATCGATGGTTTCATCCTTCCCATCGGCTTCCAGTATGATGCAGGGCGCATTGAGTCCGGAGGGATGAGGTATCGGCCGATTTTCGATACAGATGATCCGGCCGGACGTAGAAGCATGCACGGGGACACTGACAAAACTTTTAGCCTCGGCGATCATTTGTCCTTTAAGCACCCGTTCGCCGATACTGACCAGAGACTCAGCCGGTTCTCCAATGTGCTGTTGCAGGGGCAGGATCAGTCGCGGCGGAATGGGCGCCTCACTGATGAGTTCCTGCATGGAGATCTTTTTATGTTCGGGTAGACGTAGACCGCCGTGGAAGTGCCTGAGCAGACGTTTCATGATTTGTCCGCCTCCGGTTTTTCCAGTTCGGTCTCGGGCCGGGGCCACCTCCATTGACTGATATCGCGTTTCACCGGCACGATATAAATGCAGTCCACCGGGCAGGGTGCAATACACAGGTTGCAGCCAGTGCATTCGGAATCAATGATCGTGTGCATTTGTTTGGCTGCGCCGAGGATGGCGTCTACCGGGCAGGCCTGAATGCAAAGGGTGCAGCCGATGCAAAGCTGTTCATCGATATGAACGATGGTTTTTTCCGCGTGCTGGCCGTTCTCTTCGTTTAGTGGAACAGGATCGCGGCCAAGCAGATCGGCCAGCGCCTGGATCACGACTTTGCCGCCGGGTGGGCACTGGTTGATGTCAGCCTCGCCATTGGCGATGGCCTCAGCATAGGGCCGGCAACCGGCATAGCCGCACTGACCACACTGGGTCTGGGGCAAAATGGCGTCAATTTTATCGGTAACCGGATCGCCTTTGACCTTGAAACGGATAGCGGAATAGCCGAGCAGCAGACCAAAGGCAATGGCGAGGGCGGTTAAAACAAAAATCGCTTCGAACATCAGCCTTTTACTAACCCGGCAAAGCCCATGAAGGCGATAGACATCAGCCCGGCGGTAATCAGGGCGATCGCTGCGCCCTGGAAGGTTTCCGGCACATCGGCAACCACGATGCGTTCGCGCATGGCGGCAAACAGGATGAGCACCATGGAAAAGCCGAGTGCTGCTCCGAATCCGTAGAGGGCGGATTCGACAAAACCGTGGTGGGTTTGCACATTTAAAAGTGCGACACCCAGCACCGCACAGTTAGTGGTAATCAGGGGCAGGAAAATGCCGAGCACCTGATAGAGCATGGGACTGGTTTTGCGTACTACCATTTCGGTAAACTGCACCACCACGGCAATCACTAGAATGAAGGTAATCGTGCGCAGGTATTCCAGACCAAAGGGTGCGAGCAGGTATTCATCGGCCAGATAGCTGCACACGGATGATAAGGTCAGTACAAAGGTGGTAGCCATCGCCATGCCGGTGGCGGTTTCCAGTTTGCGTGACACGCCCATGAAGGGACACAGGCCCAGGAACTTTACCAGTACGAAGTTGTTAACCAGGATAGTGCTGATTAATATGAGGGCGTATTCTTTCATGGCAGTGACGAGGGACGAGTGACGAGGGATGGGCGATTTCTCGTTCCCACGTTCCTGCGTGGGAATGCATATCGCAACTCAGTAATCGAATCTACGTATGGGTTCCCACGCAGGAGCGTGGGAACCAGAGGTAAAGTGTGGTTGTTGTCGTTTTTGGTCACTCGTCCTTCGTCCCTTACTTTACTCTCATGCCGGGTTGCGCGCCTTCGTGAGGTTCCAGTATCCATAAATCCTTGCCCCCCGGACCGGCGGCCAGCACCATGCCTTCGGAGACGCCGAAGCGCATTTTGCGCGGTTTGAGGTTGGCCACCATTACTGTCAGTTTACCCTGCAAATCTTCAGGCCGGTAGGCGGACTTGATGCCGGCGAAAACGTTGCGGGTTTCATCGCCGAGGTCGAGCGTGAGTTGCAGCAGCTTGTCAGCGCCTTTGACATGTTCGGCTTTAACAATGCGGGCGATGCGCAGATCTATTTTGGCGAAGTCATCGAATTCAATTTCATCGGCAATGGGATCGGAAAAGTTTTTGGACGCGATTTTTGCCGGTTGCGTGTTTTGCTGAAGATTTTCTTTTGACGCTTCGAGTATGGCCTCGATTTTTTCAGATTCCACCCGCGTCATCAGAGGCTTGAATTTATTAATCGTGTGATGAGTCAAAGGTGTGGCGAGGTCTTCCCAGGTCAGCGCTTCGATATTGAGAAAGGCTTCCGCCTGTTCGGCCATTTTGGGCAGCACGGGTTTAAGAAAGCCGACCAGGGCGCGGAACAGGTTGAGTCCCATGCTGCAAACAGCCTGTACGTCCCGCTCTTTGCCTTCTTCTTTGGCCAGCAACCAGGGTTTGTTGGCATCGATGTACTGGTTGGCCTGATCCGCCAGCGCCATAATTTCACGAACAGCGTGACTGAACTCGCGTTGTTCGTAGAGTTTGGCGATGGACGCGCGGGCCTCACTAAAGCGGGCGTAAAGATCGGGTTCGGCACAGTGGGTTGAGAGCTGGCCGTCGAAACGTTTATAAATGAAACCCGCGCAACGGCTGGCGATGTTGACCACCTTGCCGACCAGATCGGAATTAATGCGCAGTTGGAAGTCGTCGAAGTTGAGATCCAGATCCTCGATGCCGCGGCCCAGTTTGGCGGCATAGTAATAACGCAGATATTCGGGGTTCAGTTGCTCAAGATAAGTGCGCGCCTTGATAAAGGTGCCGCGTGACTTGGACATTTTCTGGCCGTTGACGGTGAGGAAGCCGTGACAGAAGACCGCCGTTGGGGTGCGAAAACCTGCGCCATGTAACATTGCAGGCCAGAACAGGGTGTGGAAGTAGGCGATGTCCTTGCCGATGAAATGATAGAGTTCGCAGTCGCTGTCTTTTTTCCACCAGTCATCAAAATTCAGATCCTCACGTTGCTCGCAGAGGTTTTTAAAACTGGCCATATAACCGATGGGCGCATCCAGCCAGACATAGAAATACTTGCCCGGCGCGTCCGGGATCTCGAAACCGAAATAGGGAGCATCGCGGGAAATATCCCAGTCCTGCAGACCAGTATCAAACCATTCTTTAAGCTTATGTGCGATTTCCGGCTGGGTATGTCCGGCGGCCTGCGTCCATTCCCTGAGCATGGACTCGAAGTCCCCCAGTTTGAAAAAGAAATGCTCGGATTCCTTTTCTACGGGTACGGCGCCGGAGAGGGCCGAGACCGCGTTTTTCAGTTCGGTGGGAGAATAGGTCGCACCGCAGACTTCACAG
>DRJN01000371.1 GCA_011052165.1 Gammaproteobacteria bacterium | reverse complement strand
GTCAGCCTGTCTGCAGAAGCCACTTGCTTTCCTGAAATAAGCGCCGGCAAACATCGCTTTACCATCCGCATGCTTGAACCACAGGAAAAAGGCCGGCCCCTGCAAACTCAGAACGATGTCGAGTTTACACTCTGGTGTTGCGCCCTGTGATAAACCTGAATTAAACAAAATGGCGAACCAAAAAATCGTAAGTTGTCCGAACTGTGGCAAAGATGTTGTCTGGAACAAGGCGAGTCCGTGGCGGCCCTTCTGCTGTAAACGCTGCAAGCTGATCGATCTGGGAGACTGGGCTGGCGAGACACATCGAATAAAAGGCGAGACCCTCATGCCTGAGAATTTTTTTGATCCGAATGATTCCGAATAAACCACCCCGTAGCAAACTAACGGGGAATTGATTAAATTCTACGGAAGAAAGAGATTCATCTCTCCCAGAAAGCAGTAATCGCAGCGATTCCCTGGGCGCCTTTTTCCCGCGCAAGCGTAAGCTGGCTACTATCCATGCCTCCGAGGGCAAACACCGGACTACGGGATTTTTCCGTCAGCGTATAAAATCGATCCCAGCCCAGGGTTGGCGCACCGGGATGTGACTGGGTCGGCAACACGGGCGAAAGCATAATGAAGTCCACATCAATCTTGTTCGCCTGCGCCAGTTCTGTTTCATTATGCACCGACGCGCATAACCATTTATATTGGGCAATGGGACGTTTGTCGCAGGCCATCAGGCGTTCACTGTTCAGATGCAACCCATCTGCCTGATGCTGTGCGAACGTATCCACCGAGGTATTGAGTAACAGCTTTGCGGCATAGGGACGGCATCGTTCCAGCGCCTGTCTGACCAGCGCCGCATACTCGTCGGCCTCAGCCGGACCCGCTCGTAACTGCAGCAGACGAATACCTCGATCCAATGCCGCTTGCAGTCGCAGGCTAAAGTCCGCCATGTCCTTATAGGCGCCCGTGATAAGATATTCATGCGGTAACTGTAGCGCTTTGATGATGGGTCCATCCGCCTGCGGGAAAATACGCTTATCCAGCGTAACGGGATCCACCCAGCACAGAGGCTGGCCTTGCCGGCCGGTCGGACTTCCGTCAAAGCGCCTGACGCCCCAGACATCGAGTAACACACGCTTGTCGGTATAATCATGATGAACACGAATCAGGGGGGCGCTTTGCTGAACCCGGATCCCCAGTTCTTCTTCGAGTTCACGCGCAAGCGCCGCCTGCACCGATTCACCCGGCTTCAGCTTGCCGCCGGGAAACTCCCATAAGCCACCCTGATGGCTCCGTTTCGCCCGCTGAGCGATCAGCACCTTAGCTTGATTATTGAAAATTGCGCCAACCGCAACATGCATGTATTCAGAAGATAACATGGCTGTCAGGTACGATACTCCGCGTTGATGCGCACATAGTCATAGGAGAAGTCACAGGTCCAGACGTTGGCCTGCGCCTCACCCCGTCCCAGTTCCACCCGCACGTTAATTTCATCACGAGCCATCACCTGCTGGCCCTGTTCTTCCGTATAGCCCGGTGAGCGCCCTCCCTGCTCGACGATACAGACTTCGTCAAGGAAAATTCTGGCTTTGCCGAGATCCAGCTTACTCACGGGAGCACGGCCAATTGCCGCCAGAATGCGTCCCCAGTTGGGATCGCTGGCGAAAAAAGCGGTTTTCACTAACGGCGAATGGGCGATAGTATAGGCCACCTCAAGGCATTCTGCCTTTGAAGCGCCGGACATGATCTCAATATTAATCAGCTTGGTGGCTCCCTCGCCATCACGAACCACGGCTTTGGCCAGTTCTACACAAAGCGCCTTTAGCGCCTGTGAAAACGTATCAAACCCGGCATTCCCCGGTTTCAGGCGCAAACCGCTTTTGCCCGTTGCGATGAGCAGGCAGGCATCATTGGTCGAGGTATCGCCATCGATGGTAATGCGATTAAACGACTGTTCTACCGCATCTTTCAAACAGCCCTGTAGATCAACGGCATCAATTTCAGCATCGGTGGCAAGATAGGCCAGCATGGTCGCCATGTCAGGCCGAATCATGCCCGCACCTTTGGCCATGCCGGTCAAGGTGACGACTTGTCCGTCAATCTCCAGTTTGCTGGAAAAACATTTTGGTTTGGTATCGGTGGTCAGAATTCCCCATGAAGCCTCCTCCCAGGCCGAGGCCTCCAGCTTCTCAAGGGCTGCCGGAATCGCCAGCGTGATTTTATCCACTGGCAGACGCTCACCGATCACACCGGTGGAAAACGGCAACACGGCCTCAGTCCGGCATTCTGCCGCTGCCGCCAGCGCCTGACAGCAGGCCCGCGCATCGGCCAGGCCCGCCTCACCCGTGCCGGCATTGGCGTTGCCGGTGTTGACCAATAGATATTGGGGTGCAGTCATCGCCAGGTGTTCCCGGGCGACGATGACCGGCGCCGCGCAAAATGCATTCTGCGTGAAAACAGCGGCTGTTTGACCGCCTTCGGCAATTTCGATGATCACCAGATCGCGGTGATCCGGTTTTTTGATCCCGGCACAGGCTGTACCCAAACGAATGCCGGGGACAG
>DRJN01000370.1 GCA_011052165.1 Gammaproteobacteria bacterium | reverse complement strand
TTGCGTGGCTTGCTCCCGGTCCCCTTTACCAATGCGCTATCCGATTTGCCCTCAACCGATTCCAGTGGCTCCGGCAGGTGCGTCAGAGCAACATCCAGCACTTCGTCAATCCACCTCACTGGACGGATATCGAGACTGTCCTTGATGTTATCGGGAATCTCAACCAGATCACGCTCGTTTTCATGCGGAATCAGCACCGTCTTGATGCCGCCACGATGAGCGGCCAGCAGTTTTTCCTTCAGCCCGCCAATAGGCAGGACCTCACCTCTGAGGGTGATTTCACCGGTCATAGCCACATCGGCGCGAACCGGGATATTGGTCAGTGCAGACACCAGCGCAATACACATACCGATACCGGCACTCGGACCATCTTTGGGAATGGCACCCTCGGGTACATGAACGTGGATATCATTTTTCTCGAATACCTCGACTCCGATACCCAGCATATCCGCCCGGCTCCTGACCACGGTCATCGCCGCCTGGATGGATTCTTTCATCACATCACCCAGTTGACCGGTCACGCTGTGCTTGCCTTTACCGGGCATGACAGCCGTTTCGATCGTCAGCAGTTCACCACCCACTTCCGTCCAGGCCAGGCCGGTAACTTGACCCACCTGGTCATATTCTTCGGCCAGGCCAAAGCGGAAGCGCTGTACGCCTAAATATTTTTCCAGATTTTCTGCGCTCACTTCAACGGCAGTAACATCTTTTTCCAGCAGGATTTCTTTGACCACCTTGCGGCAAATCTTAGCAATCTCACGTTCAAGGTTACGCACCCCGGCCTCACGGGTGTAATAACGAACAATGTTTCGCACTGCATCTTCGCTGATGCTGATTTCCCCTTCCTTGAGGCCATTGTTCGTGATCTGTTTTTTAACCAGATAGCGCTCGGCAATATTCACTTTCTCAGCTTCCGTATAGCCGGACAGACGAATCACTTCCATCCTGTCCAGCAAAGGGCCAGGAATATTCATGGTATTAGAGGTCGCCACAAACATGACTTCGGACAGATCAAAATCCACTTCCAGATAATGATCGTTAAACGTGTGATTCTGCTCCGGATCCAGGACTTCAAGCAACGCCGATGCCGGATCACCGCGGAAGTCCATCGCCATCTTGTCGATTTCATCCAGCAGGAACAAGGGATTGCGAGTGCCTGTCTTCGACAGATTTTGTACGATTTTACCCGGCATGGAACCGATATAGGTCCGCCGATGACCTCGAATCTCAGCCTCGTCACGCACCCCGCCCAGCGCCATACGAATAAACTTGCGGTTAGTGGCGCGGGCAATGGATTTACCGACCGAGGTTTTACCCACACCGGGGGGGCCTACCAGGCACAGGATCGGCCCTTTCATTTTCTTCATCCGCTGCTGCACGGCCAGATATTCAAGAATCCGTTCCTTGACCTTCTCCAGCCCATAATGATCCGCTTCCAGCACTTCCTCAGCCTTGTTCAGATCATGACGGATTTTACTGCGTTTTCTCCACGGCACACCCAACAGCCAGTCCAGATAATTACGCACCACGGTAGCTTCAGCCGACATCGGCGACATCATCTTCAGCTTGCTTAACTCGGAACGGGCCTTGGTCTTGGCTTCGGCCGACAGGCCGGCTTTTTCAATTTTCTGTTCCAGCTCTTCCATCTCGTTGGGCACATCGTCCATATCACCCAGTTCTTTCTGAATGGCTTTCATTTGCTCATTCAGATAATACTCGCGCTGGCTTTTTTCCATCTGCCGCTTGACCCGGCCACGGATGCGTTTTTCCACCTGTAGCAGATCGATCTCGGACTCCATCATACCCATCAGGTATTCCAGACGTTCACGCAGATCCTTAATTTCCAGGATTTTCTGCTTCTCATCCACCTTTAAGGACATGTGCGCGGCAATGGTATCCACCAGACGGCCGGGATCATCAATGTTTGACAGCGACGTCAGAATTTCAGGAGGGATCTTCTTATTGAGTTTGACGTACTGATCAAATTGATTCGTCAACGAGCGCAAGAGCACTTCAGACTCACGTTCATCAATCTCGACATCGTCATACTTTTTGATCTGGCCGGTGAAATATTCATCCTTGTGCAGGAAGTTGACAATACGTGCACGCTTATTGCCTTCCACCAGCACCTTGACGGTGCCATCAGGCAGCTTCAGTAATTGCAGAATACTGGAGACCGTACCGATGCGGTACATATCTTCAATCTCGGGATCATCCTGCGCGGCGCTTTTCTGCGCGACCAACAGGATCTGCTTATCACCCTCCATCGCCGCTTCAAGTGCATGAATCGATTTATCACGACCCACGAACAGGGGAATAACCATGTGAGGATAAACCACGACATCGCGTAATGGCAAAACCGGGATCATACTCAACTGTTCTTCGATAACTTCTGACATATGTTTAATCTCGTATGCGGCGTCCAGGGCTAGATATAAATTGCTTCCAGACATTGGTATGGGCACTGGCGGATGATTTCAACCAGAGCAAGCTGTTTGTCCGGAAAAACCAAAGCCGGGACTGGAAAAATTAAGGGGTATTAAAAATACCCCTTAAAGTCCGCGTTATTCGTCAACGGAAGCGATTCGCTTTTCACTACCTTCATAGATATAGATCGGTTCACCATCGTTCTTGATGACGGACTCATCAATCACTACCTTATCCAGGTTGTCAATCGAGGGAAGATCGTACATGATATCCAACAGCACATGCTCCAGAATAGAGCGCAGACCCCGCGCACCGGTTTTTCTTTCCATCGCCCGGATCGCCACCGCGTTGAGCGCATCCTCCCGGAACTCCAGCTCACAGTTTTCCATTTCGAACATTTTCATATACTGTTTGGTCAAGGCATTCTTGGGCTCGATGAGGATCCGAATCAGCGCGGACTCATCCAGCTCGCTGAGGGTCGCCACCACCGGCAAACGTCCGACAAATTCCGGAATCAAACCATAACGGGTCAGATCCTCAGGCTCGACGCCCTGCAACACATCACTGAAACTTTTCTGATCTTCCTTGCTCTTAACCTCGGCGCCAAAACCAATGCCACCCTTTTCGGAGCGATCACGGATAATGCGATCCAGTCCGGCAAAGGCGCCGCCACAGACAAACAGGATGTTGGACGTGTCCACCTGGAGGAACTCCTGCTGCGGATGCTTGCGGCCACCCTGGGGCGGCACCGAGGCCACCGTACCTTCGATCAGTTTCAGCAGCGCCTGCTGTACACCTTCACCGGATACATCCCGGGTGATCGAGGGATTGTCTGACTTGCGCGAAATCTTGTCGATTTCGTCAATATAGACGATGCCGGTCTGTGCCTTTTCAACATCGTAATCACATTTTTGCAGCAGCTTCTGAATGATATTCTCCACATCCTCACCCACATATCCGGCTTCGGTCAGGGTTGTGGCATCGGCAATAGTAAAGGGCACATTCAGCATCCGTGCCAGCGTTTCGGCCAGCAGGGTTTTGCCGCAGCCGGTTGGCCCGATCAGCAGAATATTGCTCTTGGCCAGTTCAACATCATCTTTTTTCTGACCATTTTCCAGGCGCTTGTAATGATTGTATACCGCGACGGCCAGCACCCGTTTGGCGCGTTCCTGGCCGATAACATATTCATTGAGAATCTCATTGATTTCATGCGGCGTCGGCAGACTACTGCCATTGGTGGAGGCGGCCTGTTCCTGCACCTCCTCACGAATAATGTCATTGCAGAGTTCCACACATTCATCACAGACAAAGACCGAGGGTCCGGCAATCAGTTTGCGAACCTCGTGCTGGCTTTTGCCACAGAACGAGCAATACAGCAGTTTGCCGTTGTCACCCGTGGAATTTTTATCGTCACTCATGCCCTTACCTCGAACAATTTATTGGCTATGCTAACCTTGCGTCTATTTTGGTTGATTTTCAAGCCTCCAGCCCATAAAAATAACCTTACTAAAATTAGAATATATACCTGACTAATTTACTAAGATAATTATAGCCGACAATGATCAGGAGGCGCTACCCCGTTCAGACATAACCTCGTCCACCAGACCATATTTTACCGATTCCTCTGCGCTCAAAAAGAAGTCCCGATCCGTATCCTGCTGAATACGTTCCATATTTTGCCCTGTATGTTTGGCAAGAATCGTGTTCAAACGTTCCCTGATATACAGAATTTCCTTGGCGTGGATTTCAATATCCGCAGCCTGACCCTGAAATCCACCCGAGGGCTGGTGCATCATAGTGCGGGAATGCGGTAGAACATAACGCTTATCTTTCGCCCCGCCGGCCAGTAATACGGCGCCCATACTGGCAGCCTGACCGATACACATGGTGCTGACATCCGGCTTGATGAACTGCATAGTGTCATAAATTGACAGGCCTGCCGTCACCGAACCACCGGGCGAATTGATATACAGGTGAACGTCCTTATCCGGGTTTTCTGATTCCAGAAACAGCAGTTGCGCCACCACCAGATTCGCCATCTGATCTTCCACCTGGCCGACCAGAAAAATCACCCGTTCCTTGAGCAGCCGCGAATAAATGTCATACGAGCGTTCACCACGCGCAGTCTGCTCCACCACCATGGGCACCAGTTGCCCACGTATATCTAATCCTGCCTTAATATTATTATCGGTCACTGTGGTCGGTCCTTTACATTGTTTAAGTCATTATGCGTCGTGTCCGGCTTCATTATTTCATCGAATGTTGCCTTTGTTTCTACAATTTCAGCCTGTTCGACCGCCCATTGCACCACCTGTTCTTCAAGTGCGAGTGACTCTATCTCACCTAAACGCCGTTTGTCCGCGTAGTACCACTTAATCACTTCTTCAGGCTGCTCATACGGGCGGGCAATTTCTTCAACCAGAGCACGCACATTCTCTGCTTCGACATTTATCGCATTTTCTTTAACTATTTCGTTCATTATCAATCCCAGGCGGACCCGGCGTTGCGCCTGTTCAGCAAACATATCCGGGCGCAGGGCGTTAACATCGGTTTCACTCAGCCCCTGATTGCTTAAGTTCTGAACCATCTGATTACGCAAGGCTTCTGACTCATTTTCAATCAGGGATTTGGGAATATCAATCTTGTTGACTTCGACCAGCATATCCATCACCTTTTCCTTGAGCTTTGTCTTCATCTGTTTGCCTAGTTCCAGCTCCATATTCTCAAGCACGTCCTTGCGCAGCAGGTCAATTTCACCACTCTCAACGCCCATTTTTTTCGCAAAGGCATCGTCCACTTCAGGCAACACCGCTTTCTCAACCGTGTTCACATGCACCGTAAACTGTACCGGTTTTCCTGCCAGCTCAGTGGCCTGATAGCCCTCTGGGAACTGTAAATCCAGGATAACATCAGCGTCTTTCACAGCCCCCACCAAACCATCTTCAAAACCGGCAATCATGCGCCCGGAACCCAGTTCGATGGACGTATCCTTGCCCTCACCACCCTCAAAAGTTTCACCCTCAATCATGCCCTTAAAATCAATGCTGATCCGGTCACCCTTCTCGGCCGGCGCATCAGAGGCTTCCCAATTCACATGCTGGCGGCGAATGCGATCGATCATGTTATCGATATCCGTTTCGGCAATCTCCACCGATGGTTTTTCAATCTTCTGCTCTGCCAGTGAAGCCAGCTGAATTTCAGGATAAACCTCAAAGGTCGCCGTGTACTCCAACCCCGCACCCGGCGTGGATTCACGGGTGCTAAATGCAGGCGCACCAGCCGGATGCAGGTTTTCCTGGCTCAACGCCTCATAAAAGGTAGATTGCAGAACTTCGTTAACCACATCTTCCCGTACCTGGCCACCGTACTGTTGTTTGACCACCTTAAGCGGCACCTTACCCGGGCGAAACCCCTTGATTTTAACCGTATGCAGCATTTCTTTAAGCTTGCTCTCGACTGCCTGGGCAATACGCGCCTCTTCAATCGCGACGGTCAGACGACGCTCCAGACCCGACGTGCTTTCAACTGAAACTTGCATTACGATTCCTCTTGAATGTTATAAATATCAATATCTTATAATTTTAAAAACCATGGTGCGAAAGGAGAGACTCGAACTCTCACGGGTTACCCCACAGGAACCTAAATCCAGCGCGTCTACCAATTCCGCCACTTTCGCTTTAATTCGGGGATTATACAGGGAGAAAGAATAATCGTGTAATCGTTTTATTCACAGGCAGGAGCCGTTTCCCCCACCCCAATGTTATTTCCCACTCTTATTCAATGCAGGCAGCACTTTTTGAATTTTTTGCCACTGCCACAGGGGCAGGGATCATTGCGACCGGTTTTGGGAATATCCCGGGTATAGGGGGTAACCGCCAATCTGTGTTGGGCCAGAAAATGCCGGAACAGGCGGCGCACCTCCGGCTCAATCAGATCCTGCCGGACAATGACCTCTTCTTTGCTCATGGCATCGAGTTGATCAAATCCCGCTTCAGTTGTAAACAATAATATGGGCTGCAGGCACTCCTCAACCAAGGCTGCATCCGTTGGTTGTAGCGGTTGCCACAGAGCGAAGCCCCGAACAAACCCCTCACACCATTCATCAACAACATTGTAGGTTTCGCCGTCCACTTCCGCTTCGAGGAACAGCGCCTCAAACGCATCATCATTCAGTGCTTGCATCACATGATTGTAAAATGTGAACAGGATGCTAGAAAATTCATCCAGTTCCTTTTTGTTTTGCCATTCCGGCATCTGAGTCTCTTCTTCTCCCCAGATAGCCACCATCCATTGTGAAGGCGGGATCATCTCCGGCGCACAGGCCAGCGCGGTAAAAAAACCATCCAGTTCGGACGCACCCAGAATGGAGTCATCATGCCCGTAACGCAGCAGATAATAGTCCATCAGCTCGACAACATCGCCGTCTACCGGCTTTGATAACTCAGGGACTGCATTTAAACCATGCAGGCTGGCATAATCCGGTTTCGGCGTTGAGCGTTCACTGCGGAATCCCAGTTCAATTTCGACCTCTTCAAGATCTCCGACGCAACTGATATCCACGCAATTTTTTGCAAACATCCCCCGGATTTCATCGATCGCCTCCCTGGCGTCAAGATCCAGCAACTGCGCAATCAACAAACCGTTAAACGTAGCCATCGACTCATCCGGGCTGCTCATATAGGCCTGATAATAATGAATCACCGGCTGTCTGCATTCAGGCCGCTGTTTGGCAATTTCCGCCAGGCCGTCCATAGCCATCACACGGGCAAATTCAGCGTGCTGATGTTCAAGCATGTAGGCATTCAGCGGCCCCATGGCCTCCCGGCCAATCATACCCATGACTTTTGATAATTCACTCAACGCCCAGTCGTCATCATAAAGTGTGTCGAACTGGGCAATCAGTGGCGCAACCGCCGCCGCACTGCCTATCTGTCCAAGCGCACGCCAGGCATGCAGTGATGCCCACACCTCCCTGCTTTCGCTGAGCGCCTGAGCCAAATCGGGATCCGTCAGCACTTCCAGCAGCGCAGGCACATCGGTTTCGTCAAAACCATAGTCCAGATAATCATGCCAGTCAGCGTGGAGACTGACCTCACCCAGCTCTAGAAGAATGTCGGTTTTATCGCTTATTTCCATCACTCAAGTTTAAAGAATTTCAGTACAGAAAAGCCAATAAAAATATAAAAAATCGTAACAGCTGCCCCCGCAGATTCGAGAACAGTGTCTGTTAGGGAACCTCTGATTAATTTCGCCGTTCGTGGTGAGCCCTTCGACAGGCTCAGGGCGAACGGAATTAATCAGAGTTTCCTTAGTCATTCCGGTGACAGATTTAAACTTTATGCCGCACCCGCATTCGCATTAATATGCCGAATCAGCTCGATAATCTTCCTGCTCCTACCCTCACCAAATACGCCGATCACGCCCTGATCGTTGATATGGGTAAAAGGGGTATCAAACATCGCCCTGGATTCCATGACGCCATTCTTGACCAGATAATCGACCACTTCATTCAGAAAGGTAATCTGCTCGGCAAGTCGGTGAATAAATTTTATGTTGTGAAACAAGCCTTTTTTGATATTACGGGCAAAGGTCGGCTCGTGAATCATCGCCGCCAGACAACAGTTTATTATGTGTATAGTTTTCTTTAAAATCTATACATGTTGAACTTTATATGTATAGTCAAATCAGCTAACTAGTGCCAGACCGAAAAGTCGACATTCCTGAAAAAAGAAACCATGCTTTACAAGTGAGTATCGTTTTTATCATGCCAACATATTCTGTTTCAGA
>DRJN01000369.1 GCA_011052165.1 Gammaproteobacteria bacterium | reverse complement strand
CGCCGGTATTTTTAGAATTTATGCCTGAACTTATCAGGGTTTCGGCGTGATAATCTTTACCTGTTCCGCGAAAGGCGGCATTTTTTTTCTCGATGCTTGCAAGATCAGCATCACTGATCTGATTTAGTGCTTCGATGAGTTCAGCGGCTGTCTGGTAACGATCATCCGCCTCTTTGGCCAGACAGGTGTTGATAATGGGCTGAAAAATCTGTAGTTCATCGGAGAGTGCCGGAATGGCTGCCGTAATATGTTTGATACCGATGGCCACGGCAGAATCGGCATCATAGGGCACATAGCCTGCGAGCATGTGAAAAAATACCACCCCCAGACTGTAAATATCGGAACGGTGATCGGCGCTGAGTCCCTTGTTCTGTTCCGGACTCATATAATAGGGCGTGCCCAGTGCGCTGCCCGCCCGGGTCAGGCCGTGAGTGGTGTGATAGCTACGGGCAATACCAAAATCCATGAGCAGCACGCGACCATCATCTTCATGCAGCATGATGTTTTCCGGTTTTACGTCACGGTGGACATAGCCTTTTCTGGCAGCAAAATCCAGCGCCCGGGCAATATCCGTGATGATGCGGATCAATTCTTTTTTGGTCAGCGTGGCGCGGGCTTCTTTGAGATCCTGGCCCGCAATGTATTCCATGGACAGGTAGTGATAGCCCTCATGGATACCGACATCGAACACGGTGACGATGTTGGGATGCATAAGATGGCTGACGATACGGGCTTCGCGCAAAAAACGTTCGGAAAACTGTTTACCCTGCGCCTGATTGGGATCGAGAATCTTGAGCGCCACTTTGCGGCCAAGGCTTTCCTGCACGGCCAGATAGACCGTCGCCATGCCTCCACGGCCCAGCACCCCCTTGATCTGGTATCCGGGAATTCTGATCAGGGAGGCGGTGTTGTTTGCTGTGACGTTTTGTCCGTTCACACGTTGTTACGGCCTTGAAGCAGAGGATTCAGAAAAATAAACGTCTGTTTACTGATTTTAGAATGGAAGCTCTCCCCGCGCAAAGATTTTTGCCGATATAGGCAAATCCGGGTGTTTGCTTATTGCTTGGATGCTACTGGCACTTTACAGCAGAAAAGAGTATTTAACCAGATTGGCGCGTGATATCCACATACAGTGTCAGGTGCTGGCCGGGTTGAAGATATTTGTATTTACTGATGCGATTCCAGCGACACAATTGGGCGATGCTGACACGGAATCGTTGCGAGATGCGGGCTAGTGAGTCGCCCCGGCGGACGCGGTAACCGATGCGCCGGGTGATTTTACGTGAGGGATGGATGAAATATTCAGCCAGACGATGGCTTGAGACCGATTTGCCGGTGCGTGACCAGATCACCAGTTTTTCTCCGGGCATTAATGGATCGCGCGGCGCCATGCCGTTCCAGCTTGCCAGTTTGCGCACGCTGACTTTGTGACGGTTGGCCAGATCCCAGAAGGTATCCCCGCGTCGCACAATATGCGTCAGCTTGATGCCTTTTCGCCGGATGTTCTGTAGCGTGCTTTTACGCTGATTCGCACTCAGGCGGTAGCTTTGCGGACGCTGGCTGGCGACCGGAATGGTGAGGCTGTGACCTGCGCGCAGACGGCTGCCGCGAATGTGGTTGGCCTGTTTGATAGTCTGGATGTCGGTGTGGTATTTCTGCGAAATACTGCTGAGAGTCTCGCCCTGGCGGATCTTGTGGCGCAGCCAGCGGATATGGGCATTATTGGGTAATTTAGCCAGTTTCTGGCGGAAGGCTTCAGCCTTGTCCCGTGGTAGCAGCAGGTAACTGGTGCCATTGGGCGAGGTGGCCCAGCGATTGTAGGCAGGGTTGAGCTGGTATAACTTGTCCAGCTTGATATCCGCCAGTTCGGCGGCTTTGGCCAGATCGAGCTGCCTGTCTATTTTGACCCGTTCAAAATAAGGGGTATCGGCGATAGCGGGCATGTCCGGATGGTAGCCTGCCTGATTCTGGATGTATTGTTTCAGCGCCAGCAATTTAGGCACATAGGCACGGGTCTCAGGGGACAGTTTCAGTGACCAGAAATCGGTAGGCTTGCCCCTGCGGCGGTTTCTTCTGATGGCACGCTCAACGGTGCCTTCGCCGGAGTTATAGGCCGCTAGCGCCAGCAGCCAGTCACCGTTGAACTGCTTCTGCAGATTATCCAGTAGCCGGGCAGCGGCCTGGGTCGCCGCATAAACATCGCGGCGGCCATCATACCACCAGTTCTGTTTCAGGCCGTAGCGTCGGCCGGTAGAGGGAATAAACTGCCAGATGCCGGAGGCGCGGCCATGCGAGTAGGCAAAGGGTTGGAAAGCACTCTCAACGATGGGTAGCAGGGCGATTTCAGTGGGGATGTTGTGATTTTCCAGTGTTGTTACAATGTAATATAGGTAGGGACGCGCCCGCTCGGCTACCCGCCGCATATAAGCCGGGTGGCGAACATACCAGTCCAGTTGCTGCTGGATACGCCGATGCTTCTTGTTCGGAAGGCTGAAACCGTTGCGGATGCGTTGCCAGAGATCAGCCGGTTCCGTGTTGGCAAAAACGTGACTACCTGCGTCGAAGCCGTACCAGTAGGCAGGGAAGTAGGCATCGCCATTGACCTGATAATCGCCGATTTTGGCGAGTGCCGGAATGCCTGCCGTCGTGGGTTTTTTCTGTGCTGATTCCGGCTGTTTAGTGACCGTCCCGGTTTTTGGCGGCGTTTGTACCATCGGCGCTGCTTGTGGCATCAGGTTGCAGGCGCTGAGCAGCATACCGACAAGGGCGGGAAATAGTGTTGGAAATGACGGGGGATTTCGCATTAATTTTATTTATAGGTTACTCATTTGCGAATATAATAAAGCCAAAGGCTAAATACTGTGATACAGGTGTAATTAAATCAACAGCTAAGGCAGAATACTGAATCCAGCACAGTATATCAAACAGATGGTTCTATTGTCGGGATATT
>DRJN01000368.1 GCA_011052165.1 Gammaproteobacteria bacterium | reverse complement strand
GCTAATCTTGAAATCGGCTATCTGACCCCCCCGGTGGGCATCAACCTGTTCATCGCCTCCCAACGCTTTGCTAAACCCATTCTCACCCTCTTTAAGGCTGCCCTGCCATTTCTACTGCTAATGCTCATCTGGTTGTTATTGCTGACCTACATTCCTGCGTTGACTCTGTGGTGGCAGTAACGTTTTATAATCTCTTTGGGTTTACTGCTGTCGCCATACCTGGCGGAGCGCCTCCAGCGTACGCGCCTGAAGCTTGAGTCTGCCACGGTTGGCTTCCCAGTTCGCGACGCTTTGTGGGCTTACACCAATCAGATCGGCGAACTGAGAGCGGCTTAGTTTGAGCTGTTTACGCAGCCGTGCAACGGCTGCGCCGGTTTGCGTAAAAGTCTTTTTTTTCACGACTGTTTTTGCCTTACCCGCTTTGGGTTTGCTGCGTGCCACTGTTGTAGTCTTCCGGGGCTGTTTGGCAGGGTTTAAACGGCGGGCGGTTTTTTTCTGCGGTGTTTTTCGTTTTTTTAGCGGCGGCGTGGTCTCTTCGATATCGATGCCAAACATATTCGAGAGATCCTGGTTTGCGAGCCGGCGTCGTTTCCCCTGTTTAGTGGTGGCGGCCTGCATGTCCAGATCTGCCGAGATGAGTTCCAGGTGATCGACCTTGCGCAGAGTGAACAGGTGTTCCGGTTTTTCATCGAGGCGGGCGCCCACTCCGTAGAGCACGGCGGCGATATGTTTACACATGTCGGCCCAGTCGGGACAGTCGCACTGGAACTTGATTTCCCGGGGTTGGGGAAACAGCCCCTTTGAGGGATCGGTCACGATACCCATCACCTGGCTGGAGAGTCGTCCCTGTAATAGTTCCAGCATCGAGCCAATCTGGCCGGCGCACTGCTTGCGTATGTTTTTCCACCTGGTGGAGGGTAGCGCCGTGATGTGAATATCGACATGGTATAGACTGGAACCGGAAACGATAGCCTCAATTTTTCCTTTTTTGATGGCCAGGTGGCAGACCGAACCGTTACGGACATAGGTTCGGCCGCGTGGCAGGCGATTGTCAAAGTCGCTGAATTGTTCCAGATGTTTGCACCAGGCTTTGCCCCAGAAGCTATGGGCGATATTGCGACCCTGTATCTCGATGGCTTCGATTTTCAGGCCCTTTTTGCGTAGCGTTTTCATTTTACGGGCCGCCTCGGCGCGCCGCCTTGCAACCGGCACATAGGGTTGCCATCCACCATACGACATTGATTGTTCTCCCGTCAGACCTGTATCTTGTTCACGTCCAGCGACACCAGTTTTAGCAATTCCGCGTTGTTCATTTCGGTCAGCAGGGTCTCGCTTCCGCCTTCCAGTATATCACTGGCCAATGTTGTCTTTTCCATTATCAAGGCGTCTATTTTTTCTTCCACCGTCCCCTGACAGACGAACTTGTGGACCAGTACATTGTTCCGCTGGCCGATACGAAAGGCCCGGTCGGTCGCCTGATTTTCCACCGCCGGGTTCCACCAGCGATCGAAGTGCACCACATGGGACGCCGCAGTCAGGTTCAGCCCGGTACCGCCGGCCTTGATCGAGAGTATGAAAAACGGCGGCCCGTTTTCCTGCTGAAAATCATCTACCCGCTGCTTGCGTTGCTTGACCGGGGTGCCGCCATGCAACACCAGTCCGGGCCGGCCAAACCGCTCGGCAAGAAACGCGGCCAACGGGCCGGTTATCTCGCGAAACTGAGTGAAGATCAGCATCTTCTCCTGGCGTGAGGCCACCTCTTCACAGAGCTCGGCCAGGCGGGCGAATTTACCGCTGTGGCTGGGGTTATAGATCTCATCGCCCAGCAGTTGTGAAGGATGGTTACAGATCTGCTTGAGGCGCATAAGGGTGGCCAGCACCAGGCCGCGCCGTTGTATGCCGTCCAGCGTTTCAAGGGCGGTGGCCAGTTGTTTAACTTCCTTCCGGTATAATACGGCCTGGGCTTTGGCCAGACCACACCACGCACGCAGTTCGGTTTTTTCCGGTAGATCGCTGATGATGGTCTTATCGGTCTTGAGCCGGCGCAGGATATACGGGCGAACCAGATTTCGCAGGGGGGCGTATTGATCGTTATCGCCCGCAGACAATGATTTAACAAAGCTTTTAAATCGCGTCGCCGATCCGAGCAGGCCCGGGCAGAGAAAATCAAACAGGGACCAGAGATCACCGAGCCGGTTTTCTATCGGGGTTCCGGTCAGTGCGATCCGGGAGACGGCTTTTAGTTTTTTGACCGCACGGGTTTGTCGACTGCTGGGATTCTTGATTGCCTGTGCTTCATCGAGAATAAGCAAGTGCCAGTCCTGTGCCTCTAGCCAGGGGTGTCTCAGCAACATACCGTAAGTGGTAAGAACCAGGTTGATGCCGGCCAGGCTGGTTTTGTGATGACTGGTCAGGGCATCAATCTCCTGTTTGCTCATGAGTGATGGGTGCATAAACAGGCAGCGCAGGGAGGGGGCGTAGCGTTCCAGCTCGGCCTTCCAGTTAGCCAGCAGTGAGGCAGGCAGCACCAGCAGGGAAGGCGTGTTGCCGCGCCGTTTTTTTAACACCAGTAAAAGCGCAATGACCTGCATGGTCTTGCCCAGCCCCATGTCATCAGCCAGGCAGGCACCCAGCCCCAGTTGTGACAGCAGCCACAGCCAACTGACGCCGTTTTTCTGATAGGGGCGCAGGTGGGTCTTGAGAGCGCTACCGGGATCGATGGTTTTGAGTGTTTGCGGTGCGCGCAGTTCGTCCAGCAAGGATCCCAGCCACGGACCCGGCTGGACAAAAGCCCACTGCCGATCGTCAGCCAGCGTGTCTGCCCGGCCTAGATCGGCCGGGGCACCGGCCAGCAAGCGCATGCCCTCGGCAAAGGATAAGCCCTCCTCGGCCACGCCGACCGCCACCTTTTTCCAGTGGGCCAGCGCCTCGGTCAGTTTTTCATGGTCCAGCTCCACCCACTGACCTTTGATGAATACCAGTCCTTCCTGTGATCTGAGTAGCGACTCTAATTCGCGCTTGCTCAGGCTCTGGTCACCCAGAGCAATCCCCAGTTTGAAATCCAGTAGCGCATCCGCACCGAGTTTCTGCTGTTTAATACTGCCGATGGTGACGCTCACCTGTGGCCGGGTGCGCTTCTTCCACCAGTCGGGCAGGCGGACAATTACGCCGCACTGTTCGTAAAGCGGTGTTTCTCTGAGAAAAGCGTAAGCTTCGGCGGGTGTCCATGCGAGCGGATGGTACAGATCACCGTTTTCGATCAGTTCCCGGATTAGAGTGCTGGATTCGGATACGCGCTGCACGGGAGACAGCAGACGGATCAGGGCCTGCTTGTTACGGGCGCCCGCATATTCCTGCAAGGCTCTGGCCAAGGGCTGGTGGCGAATTTGACCTGGGCTGTGGCGGGAGAGTTCCGGCGCATAGGTTGCCATAAATGCGAACGGGTAATCCCGATCAAGCTTGTTCTCCGCCAGGTGGAAGCAGACCCGGCCAACCTGATGCCAGCGTGGTGCGTACTTTTCAAGGAATGCGGCGAGACCGCCCTCGCGACGGATTTGTGTACATACCCAGTCATCGAGCCAGAACCAGATCCCGTCCAGCACCTGGGGGCAGAGATACTCGGCACCACGCATCGGTGGTACACCTTCGAACAAGGCGTCCGTTTGCCGTTCATCGAGGGCGGCAATTTTCTCGGGTTGTGCCGGGTCGGCCGGCGTCATCTGGCATCGCGCAGCCAGATAGTGACAGGTGAAAGCCCGCCAATAGCCAGGCACAGGGGCGAGGTCGTGAGCGTCATTTTTTGCCGCCAGTGCAATCAGGCCTTCAGGGATGCCTTGCGAAAATGCGTTGGCGAGAGTGGGCTGCCCGTTTTTTTGACTGGTGTCGCTGTCCTTTTGCAAAGGTAACCAGTGCAAGTGTCCCGAGGGCAATATTCCGAGATCAAGCTGAATCATTGGTCGGCCAAGTGTGATGTCTGAATCTCTGAGGGGGCAAGCATTAATCGTTGCATAAGTATTTGCATGTATTTTATCCCCTCACCCCAACCCTCGTCGCTCTCGCCCATCCATGGGCTTCGCAACATAAGGTCAT
>DRJN01000367.1 GCA_011052165.1 Gammaproteobacteria bacterium | reverse complement strand
CCAGTTCTTTTACATCGCTCACCTGGTCCAGCTCGTTGGTAACGGCGTTGCCACTTCCGTATCTGAAATCGAGGAAATGCCAGGGCGTCCCCTTGCTGCCCCTGCGGTATTTGAGGATTTCCCGGGCGACGGCGGGACGTCCTTTTTCTTCACCGATGGAAATGAAATAGGTGACCAGGGGTTTGTTGCCGGATTCACGGAACTTGATCTCGATTTCGATGTTACCGTCACAGCCGCGGCTACGCACCTCCTGAAACCCCCGGCTGCCGCCGAGCCGGATCATGGCCGTGTTGACGTTGCTGGACAGGGCGTCCTTAAGGAAAGCGAAGAGTGAGAACAGGGTCGATTTGCCGCTTCCGTTGGCCCCCACGATGACGCAAAAGTGGGGTACGTCGAGCATTTCGACGTTCTTGAATGCCTTGAAATTCTTAAGCTTTATGGACTCGATTTTCATAACTCACCTATCATCTTGCCGCCGTCATAGACCCTGACGGCGTCAACCGGGGTGTTTATCGGTAACAAATCTCCTGCTGTGGCGGTAAATAACATGGGAAAGGCACTCGTTACTACACCAGTAACTGCACCAAGCCAGATTCTTATTATTATAAAGTTTTGTATAACTCATTGAAAAACTGGTCGGAGTGAGAGGATTTGAACCTCCGGCCCCCGCCTCCCGAAGAGATAGACCGGATAGCCGACCAGTGTAAACCTTGATGTTTCGCCCAACTTCGAACGCACTCAGAGCGTTCAAGCACGTCGTATCCGGGGATGTAGCGGGGATGTTCATCAATCGAAAGCCTTCCGGGCCTGTTCCAGATAATCTGGTGCGTGATGGGCGTAGACCCGCTCAATGGTGTCTCTGGATGTTCCGGTAAATCCGGCGACTTCCCAAATGGGAACACCTTTTTGCATCATCCAAGTGATGCAGGTGTGTTTGAGGGTATGTCGGGTAACATCTTTCAGAACGCCCCTTTTGGGGTCGCCGAATTCATCCCTTTCCAGCCATGCATTCCGGCATGCCGTATTGAAGGATCGTTTGTTGTCGCCCGCCCATTTCCCATCGATCTCGAAGACATAAGTCCGGGTGCGACGGCGTTGAGATTTCAGGAGGCGCAACAGTCGATCCGGGATCGGGGTCTCCTTGGGGCATCGCTTGTTCGTCTGTCGCTTTCCGGGGGGGCTCCAGAATATGATCTCGTTTTCCAGATTGACCCAACCGCCACTGGGGTTCCTTTGCCACTGGAGCGTCAGGATCGCTCTTGACCGGGCACCTAAAATAACAGCCATGAAGATGAACAAAGGCAGATGAAATCGGGCCTTGGGTTCTGCTTTTGCAGCAAAAATTAATGCCCTCACTTCCCGCATGGTAAGCCATCTATCCTTGGCATCGGGTTTAGGCGGGAGGGTGACTTTCGGAGCAGTGCTCAGATAGCCGCCCTGAAGGCAGTGATTGAATGCTGCTTGCAGCGTTCCAAGTTCTTTCCTTGCCGTGCTCACTTCTCGTCCCAATTTTTGGCGATGTTTGACATAATCTCGGCAAGTCTTTTTGTTCACTGTTCCGCACGTTTTGCCGTCCCAATAGGTTAGCAAGGCATCAATGCAATCGCCGATACGGGCAGGATCAATCACTTCAGGGGCGTGTTCTTCTCCGTAGATGCTCAAGGCAGTTGCGATTTCCATTGCATAAGGCTCTAACGATCCGTCCGGCTTTTCTTTTTGGGAAGGGAGCCAGATGTTGTGGAAATATTCTTCAGCCGCTCTGCGGTCTTCTTTGCCCGTAGAGTATTCACGTTTGAGGCTGCCTTCGTAGTAAACGATGTAGTAAATATACCGCTTGAACCCTCTTTTTGGCCGTGCCCCATATTTCTTGTCGGGGCCGTAGAGGATGAGTTGATAGCCCCGCGTTCGTTTCGGCATTTGGTGTTCCCCTTAAGCATTTCAAGAAGTGCATCTGGCGTGACGAAGAGTTTCCCGGCGACATCCGTTGCCACTAAATTTCCCTTCTCATACTCGGTACGAAGCGAGCGGCCCGTTAGCTTCGCCGACGGGAATAAAGCGGCAGCTTCATTGAAGGAATAGAGTTTGAGTTCAGAATTTATTGCATGACTGGTCATCGTACACTCCAGTCAGGGTTGTCTTTTGCGCCGAGTTCGGCGATGCGCTGGATCGCGTCCCATTCAAAGTAGGTCTCCCGTGCCATAGCGGTTTTTTGCCCCCGCATAACAGTTAGCCGTTCGCCTCTTAGGGTTGCCTCATGGTTCGTAACGCAGCCGTCGATTTTTTCATCTGATCCTCTCGAAATTTCGAGACCTTTTGAAAATTCTATCCAGCCACCTACGCTTTCCCCCTGAAGCGTAACCCCTATCTTCCGGATGATTTGAGGAAGCCTTGGTCTGAGTTTTGCCGTTGTTGCCTTAGCCATCAACCCAGCAATCGTGGCGGCGAAAGTTTCTCCTGAGGAGAAAACCTCAAGGGCGCAATCCAATTTGGCACTTTTGTTATCGCGTGCTGCCGACAGGCCGCCGGAAAAACGAAGTCCACCTATTTCCTTGACCCGTCTGCCGATACGATTGGAAACAGTTCCATAGCTATCAGCAAGTGCAAGTGCGCCAAGTAGCAGGTTTGAGCAGTCCATTGGAGAAAGGTTCTTTACAGCATGGCCCCGGCTTCCACGTGGGATAATCCCGTCCTCTGCCAAGCGGCGGGAAATACTGTTGATGGTGGAGGGCGGAACCCCTGCCTCATCAATAATCGCCTCTGCAATTTTTCTGGCTGAAGCCAATTTCCTTAATCTCCTCTCTCTCACTCTCTTTTTATATTAGTCGTACATTGTGCGTTATGCAACCTATTTTTCGCATGCTCCCCTATTAATTGTTGGAGGTGCCCTGTTTAGGCTGGCTTGGGACATGTACGCAAGCGTAGCCCCTCCGTTAGCGAAGGTACTTCGCTCTTGTTGTTCCTGTCTACGACATGAAAATAATCAAGGCGATTTCCGGCTCGTACAGTCCCGCTGGCATCTCCGCCTGGGGCAGTGAGGGAAGTCGTTGAGGTGTGACTGTATGGGCCTCTCTATGGCCACCCTACGACATCTTGTGTGGACCACAAAATGCTGCAAGTCAGTGCAATTAATTGCACCAGATACAGTGCCTATTCCATAAAAACCCCCGTATCCAGCAGAAACGCTGGGGTTTCGGTGTTTATTGACAAATTAGGCGTGTCGGCTTGCTACGCTGCAATTGCAATTCAGTATATTTTCCACGAATGGGGGTATGGTTTTTATTCTTATGTTCTGAATTGAGGGCGCAATGATTTTCTTTGCAGCGATGTTCGGGTGGGTTTTGTTTTCCATAAACTGTGCCATCGACTGGTCTGCCAGAGAAGAAGACCCAATGTTTAAGAGGGTGGTTGGCGGTGCTCTT
>DRJN01000366.1 GCA_011052165.1 Gammaproteobacteria bacterium | reverse complement strand
GGGTCCCATGGTTTCATTATCGGCCATGTGGTACCCGAGGCGCAGGAAGGCGGGGCAATCGGCCTTATTCGCAACGGCGATATGATTACCATCAATGCCGAGACCTGTGTGCTAAATGTGGATCTCAGTGAGGAAGAAATGCAACAGCGTCACCGCGACTGGGTGATGCCTGCTTACAAGGCAAGTCGAGGGACCCTGTTTAAATACATTAAGAATGTTAAGGATGCGTCGCAGGGTTGTGTTACGGATGAATAATTGTTTCCTTGCTCAGAGGTAGAATGAAACTAGAAGTCGAAATATTGACGGCCTGTTTTACTTCGTTATTTAAGTTACTGTAAATAAGGATCTTATGCCTTCCCTGTGCAACTTAATTTTTCGCGTGTGGTCATAAACTATGCATAAATAGGTACGTACAAACCGGGTCAAATTTTGCTAAACTGTTAGCCAGTCAAAAAACACCGGATTGCAGCCAATAACAGACAAGGTGTATAGGGGTCGGATTATGTTTATCAAGCAACAACCAGTGGTCGGTGCCTGGTATGTCAATCGGAGCGGCAAACTGATCAAAGTGAAGCTCATGGTCTGGCATCATCAGGAAGCGGTTTCTGTCATGATCGAATACCTGGATGGTAACCGGCAGGTGCTCGATGCGGACGCATGGTATTCGCTTGAGCTGAGCCGAAATCTACAGCAGGCCGCCAGGTCTCTGCTACAGCAATAATTCTTATTTTGAAAGTACCCCGGCGAAAGCGGGGGTTGCTTGCGTGAGCCTCCGGATTTCACCCCTTGTTCTGATCGATATTTTTCCAGGATGCGCTGATCATGGCCGCATGTGATCTATCAAAGATCCAAAAGGAACTGCTCGAGTTTGCCCGGCTGCGGGACTGGGAACAATTTCATGCGCCTAAAAACCTGGCTATGGCGCTGTCGGTGGAAGCATCGGAGCTGCTGGAACATTTTCAGTGGTTGAATGAGCAGCAGAGCAAGACGCTGAACGTTGAAAAAAAACATGCCGTCTCACTGGAAATGGCGGATGTTTTTATTTATCTCATGCGCATGGCTACCGAGCTGAAGGTGGATATTCTCGCCGCCGTGGAAGAAAAAATAAAAATCAATAATGACAAATATCCCGTGGAAAAAGTGCGCGGCAGTTCAAAAAAATATAATGAGTATGAATAAGCAAGCCCGCCGCAGGCACTTTCTTTGCTTGCCCTGTCTAGGTTATTCCGTTTCAGATGAGCAGCTGATCGGCGAGCATTTGAGTGATTTTTGCTGCGGGTACCGCCGGGCTAAACACATTGCCCTGGATGTAATGGCATTCTTTGGTTTTCAGAATATCGAGCTGGGCATGGGTTTCCACGCCTTCGGCGATGACCTTGAGCGACAGACTTTGGGTCATGCCGATAATGGCGGAGCAGATGGCGCGATCATCCGTATCGTGGGTAATATCACGGATGAAGGCGCGATCGATTTTAATCGTATCAATGGGAAAACGGCGCAGGTAGTTCAGTGACGAATAGCCGGTGCCGAAGTCATCAATCGCAAAGCGCACGCCCAGGGCGTTCAGATTTTTCAGTGCGGTGATAATGCTGCTGGTGTTGCGCATCAGCATGCTTTCGGTCAGCTCCAGTTCCAGGTATTGCGGATTGACCTGGGTTTCTTTGATGATGTTCTGCAGGGAGGCGATGAAATGGCGGTTGTTGAACTGGCGGCTGGAGAGATTGACCGACATATGGACAAAGCCTATGCCGGACTGGTGCCATTGTCGTGATTGTTTACAGGCGGTTTCCAGTACCCATATACCGACAGGCTCGATTAGCCCGGTTTCTTCCAGCAGGGAAATAAAGTGATTGGGCATGACCAGGCCCAGTTCAGGATGCTGCCAGCGTAGCAGGGCTTCGACTCCAAAAATCTTTCCACTGCGGGTATCCACCTGGGGCTGGTAGTGAAGAATGAACTCATTACGTTCAAGCGCATGGCGTAGACTGTTTTCCAGACTCAGGTGTTCAAAGACGTGGGCCGTCATGGCTTCGGAGTAATACTGGAAGTTGTTTTTACCCAGTTCCCTGGCTCGGCACATGGCGATGTCGGCATTGCGCAGCAGGGTATCGGGATCATCACCGTCATGAGGGGAGATGCTGATGCCGATACTGGCAGTGATGAAAATTTCGTGGCTGTTGATTTCAAACGCCATAGCCAGTGAGTTCAGTATTTTCTGGGCGATAAGTGAGAGGCTGTTGTCCGAGTCAAAATCATCCAGCAGGATGGCGAATTCGTCACCGCCAAAGCGGGCGATGGTGTCGCCTTCACGGATGGTCTTTCTGAAGCGTTCGCCGAGCTGTCGCAACAGTTGATCGCCGGCGGTATGACCGAGACTGTCGTTGATATTCCTGAATCGATCCAGATCGAGGAACAGGACAGCCACCAGCCGATGGTGGTGCTGCGCTTTGGAAATGGCCTGCTGTAGCCGATCCATGAAAAGGTTACGGTTGGGGAGATCCGTCAGGCTGTCATGCTGGATCGGGTGCGTCTTGTCGCGGATGTGTTCGGAGATATCCCTGGCGATGACCATAAAGTGGGTGATGTCGGTATTGTCATCGATCAGGGGGGTGATGGTGATCTCCGTATGAAACAGCGAGCCATCCTTGCGTTTATGGATGAGGTTGTTGGAGTAGACTTTTCCCGCCAGCAGGGTGCTCCACATATGGGCGTAGAATTCTTCACTCTGCCGGTCGGAAGAAAAGAAATCCGGGTTTTTACCGAGAACCTCGTCAGAGGTATAGCCGGTGACTTTTTCAAAAGCGGGATTGACGTATTCGACAACGCCATGCACATCAGTCATAACGACGATGCTGGCGGTCTGTTCAATGATGCGGCTGAGGGGATGATGGGGCATGGGCTGCGGCTATTTCTTATTTCTTGCCGACAAGTTCAATCGGGTAAGCATCCGGATCTTCGACAAAAGCAATAATCGTACTACCCGCGTTCATGGGTCCGGCCTCCCGGATGATTTTTCCATTCTTCATTCTAATCGCATCACAGGCATCATATACATTATCCACTTCGATGGCGATATGACCAAAGGCAGTGCCGGGATCATAAGAATCGGTATCCCAATTATAAGTTAACTCAATCACTGTTTGCTCGGATTCAGGGCCATAGCCGAGAAAGGCCAGGGTAAAACGCCCCTCGGGATACTCTTTTTGCCGCAGCAGGCTCATTCCCATTATTTGTGTGTAAAAGTTAATTGAACGTGGCAGATCAGCCACTCGCAGCATGGTGTGGAGTATGCGCATAATGTTATTTCTCCTTGGATGTGTCAGGGTTATATCTATAATCTGTCTGGTGCCTGGATTCAGGTGACATTATTACAAAAATCTGAGTTATTCCCACGAAAGTTTCTTAAAGGTCATCCATGACCCAATCCCAAAGGGAGAGGGGGCCATGATGCAAATACTGTTGCAACGATTAATAACATACCAGTTTGACATGATAAGGGGCGGTTTCATCGGGTAGAATCCGGGCCATGCTTGAAACATTGCTACAAATGATCGCGCTGATTGCCTGTGGGGTGGGTTGGCGTTTTC
>DRJN01000365.1 GCA_011052165.1 Gammaproteobacteria bacterium | reverse complement strand
GGCAGCGTCCTGAATCGCCTGTTGTGCTTCAGCAATTTTCACCGTGCCACCCCCGCGCCGTCGATTGAATAATTCCTGACTGTTGGAACCGCAACGCCATGGTCACGCAAAAAGTCGACACACTTGGCGACAATCGCACTACCTTCGTGCCAGGCATCTTGGGCACGCTGCTCGGATTCGAGAAGCTGCTTTAATTCATTTTCCGCCTCGCGCAAGGCAAGTTCCAATCCCTGCGGCAGTGGTTTGTTTCCCACCTCAAACCGCCACTGATCCGCTTCATCGTTCAATGTCCTGCAGCGTCCTTGGACATTCCGGCGACGGTCTGAAATCTTCAGCAGACCGGCATGCAAGGTCTTCGATTTTTCCTGCATCCACATGAATTTTTGCTCGTTATACGGCATGAGCCAGGGTCTCCTTTCCGAAGGTTTCAATGAAGGTACTGCCCCGGTCGACCTGCTGTGCAATCGCATCGAGCAAGGCCTCGGCGTTTTCGATCTCAAGCAGCTCGGTGCCGTACAGTACCTCGCGCGCCTGTTCGGTATACGCGGCGTATTCTTTGGAGTTCAGTCCGCACAGACTGGCGGCGCCATCGATAACCGCGTGTAGCACCAGTTCGTCCTTTCCCTCAATCGCCAGCTGTAATGCCGCGTCACGCTTGGGACCGGTCAGGCCTCGCAGTACCGAGCGCATTTCCTGGTACCGCGCCAGTCTGTCGCCAGTGGCCAGTGAAACGCGCAGGGTTCGCCGCCGGCTGGCGAAATGATCTTGGTCAACCTTCAAGCTGCGTGTGACCTGATCGAGTTTAGCGATGGCATCACGACGGCAAGAGTCCAGATCCACATCGCGCTGGATTGGCGTTCGGTTATAACTGCCCTGGATGGCGGACGCCTTGACTTGGAGGCTGCTGACGATCCGCTGCAGATCCGCATGGCTCGCCGCAAGGCTGTCATCGGCATCCTCGGGTATGGGTTCGATTTCAAAGTTCATGTGTTCGTGTTCTCCACTTTGACGCTGTTAGTGCAACATACAATTCGCTGCGACAAAATGCGTAGCAGGTAGAAAGTGTCCGGTTTATGCCTCATTCACCCCACTTTCCGGACACTTTCTGCCAACTGGCCGACACTGCCCGGAATCCGTACGCCGGTCTTCAGTGCAAGGAACAGCTCATACTCTACTATCGTCAAGCGCCCAGGTGGCTGCGCGTAAACCTGGATCCCGGGCCATGTGCGTTGCAGAAAACTCTCGATGCGTGTTTGAAAGCTCCTGATGCTCGGGTGTGCCATATCTTCGTATGCTGCTCGCAAATGTTTATCGCGTTCCACCTTTGCAGCACGGAAGGAGGGGAAGTGCTGCGAGTGCGGTTCGATATCCAGGCACTCATCCAGCGTCTTTCCTCCGCGTGCTTCGTTGAATTTGACAATCGATGTCAACCACCACAGCGCCACGTCGACGGGCGCATGCTCCCGGATCAGTTCGGTTACAGCATCCAAATTTTCACATTGGCTGCTCACTGGCCTACGCGCCTGCGCTATCCAGCAGCACCACTGCCAGCCGACCGACTTTCAGCATCGTTCCACTTGGTGTCTGCAGGGTCAGTAATGCCCGGTCGCTGGTATCGATGACTTCCATTGCGGTGCTGGGTGGCCAGCCACGGACCACTACCAGGTCGCCGATCTTGAATCCATAGCGGGCTGTTGAGTCAGTCATCGTTCTGTACATTGCGCCGGTTCGCAGGTTCTGCACCAGTTCTGCGCAGGTTTAAACCTGAACACCAGGCCGGCCGCCTACCCGGCGCGCCGGTTCCGGTAGGGGGTATGGGGGATTGCGCGCGCGCACAAACTGGCGCGTTTTTGGCAATCATTTTTCGCCCATTCCTGTGACGTCTGCGCTGGAACCTGCGCAGATCCAGCAGGTTTTTTTATGCCGCGATGGTGTGGTGATCACATCTTGGATAATTTTCCCGCTGCGCTGAAGGCGGGTAATTGCTGCCCAAAATCGGGAGCGGCCAGCGGCTGTGCGTAGGTCTTTCGGCAATTCCGGGTAGGTACAGAGCGCGTGTTGAGTCGTTGCAGGCCCGGTCCGCGCAGCTGGTACGTCGGTGCCGCCAGCAATCGCAGCACGGATTGCGGCCAGCACAACAACGTCGTCATCCCGGTCCCGGTTGTGTGTGTCGACTCGGCCGCTCGACGCTGGGACCAGTACGCCGTCATCGGTCCAAGCCAGGGGGATCGGGTCGATTTTCCTTCCGAGGTTGGCCTTCTCATGGCGGAGTTCTAGCGCGCCATTCTCGGTCCCCACCAGTGCCAGACGCGAGCGCGCTGAATTGTGCCATGCCGTGCTTCCGCTATAGCTGTTCCCGGCAGCGCCGAACTTGGCCGAATTCTTATCGATGTGGGCGAGCAATACCACGGCAGCGTCGTGCTCTCGCGCGATATGCGTCAATCCCGCCATGAATGCACGAACCAGTTGCCTGTCATTCTCGCTTGCGCCATAGGCGTCGCTGGCATTGTCGACGATTATGAGGCCATGTCCGGCGGCCAAGTTTCGCAGTTCGTCAAAGACGGGTGTCAGCCTCAGATAGCGTGAGCCACTTTCGACAGCTTCGATAGCCAGGGTCGCGCCGTCTGTGCCGTCTGCAATGGTAACGGCAGACTCGATGGCGTCGGCAGGAAGTCCGTATTCTGCAATTATTCGCCGCAGGCGCAAGCGAACGAGGTCTGGCGGATCTTCAAGCGTAACGATCAGCGTCCGCGTTTGCATCACCGACAGGTCTGCCCAGTCACGACCACTGGCACAATGGGCGGCCAGCACAAGGGCCAACAATGACTTTCCGCTTCCACCATGCCCGCCCATCATGGTGACATTCTGGCGCGGCATTATGTGATCGACGATATACCGGATCTGCGGGATCGGTTCTGACAAGGCAGCAGGCACGATTTTCAATGCAGGGTCATGTTTTTCTGTGCTGCCGGGAACACGCGATGTACTGGCCAGCACGCGGCGCGGATAGTCTGTATCAGCGCGGTGGTCGTTAGGATCGTTGCCGCGCTTATCCCTCGGCAGTGTAACTTCCTTGATTTCGGTCATGCGTCGCGCTCCCGCAGTATGACAATTTCACGCGGCGCGTATGCCTCAGCCAGTTTGTGCGCAACCGTATCGAGATTTCCCTTTCCAAAGGAAGCAGCACAGCAGGCGTTTCCGCCGTAATGGTGAAATACCATCGAGTAGCTGGATGCCCAGCCCTCCGCAACAAACCAGTGTAGATTCTTGTCGAGCGTGTTTCCGAGCAAAAGTCCGTGCCCTGAAACTTGCCCAAAAGTCTGCTTCACACCTCGTTCATTTACGCATTGCAAGCCAACGAGCTTGTCGGTTTCAATATTGCGAATCGGAATCACCAAACAATCGGCGTTTTGCCCGACTATGCGCCCGGACACCACGGCCCTGCCTGCACCGCCGGCGTGCGAAATGCCTTTAGAAATAGCATATTCGTGGCCTGACACTGCATCGTCGGAACAATCGGCCCGCAACCAGATTTCCAGCGCGTAGCGTTTTGTGTTGTTGTTTTGTGGTGAGGGTGCAGCCTTCTGGGGTATGGACTGGCGAACGGGAGCCTGCCTGTCCGGCCTGTAACCGTGTTCCCGTGCGATATGAAACAGACTTGCAATCTGCACCGGACCAGACTTGAAAGATCGCCATACCTGACGTGCGTCGCACTCGTTGTAGCTTTGGCCGGTCTGGCTCCAGTAATCCCAGAGTGAGTATCCATCGTCTCCCAGCTCGGCGTGGATCGCCATACCGACCTTTACCCAGGTTTCCCGATCATCGGCTGGAATGAATCGCAGGGCGGCGTCAACAGCGGCGTTGTTCATCGGCTCGCGCT
>DRJN01000364.1 GCA_011052165.1 Gammaproteobacteria bacterium | reverse complement strand
GGGGGCGCTATTAACGGCATGATGACGCTCTCCGGCGCCTGGGACAAACTGCGCACCGACTATGTGCTGCGTTTTTTGATCATCTCCCTGGCTTTTTACGCCATGGCCACCTTCGAAGGCCCGGTCATGTCGGTGAAAACTGTGAATGCCCTTTCCCATTACACCGACTGGACCATCGGCCACGTACACTCCGGTGCCCTGGGCTGGGTAGCCATGGTGGCCGCCGGTGCGCTGTATCACATGGTGGAACGCCTGTGGAATACGCGCATGTATTCCGCCAAGCTGGTGAATATGCACTTCTGGATGGCTACCATCGGCACGGTCATCTACATCACCGCCATGTGGGTATCCGGCATTATGCAAGGCCTGATGTGGCGTGACTATGATGCCTTTGGCGCTCTGACTTATACCTTTGCCGAATCGGTTGCGGCGGTCCATCCCTATTATGTCATGCGCGCGATAGGCGGCATGGTTTACTGGTCGGGTGGTGCGGTCATGCTCTATAACGTGGTGATGACCATTCGCACGGCCAGCGCCCGGCGCGGCGCCACTCTTGCAACGGCTAACGCCTGATTAAGGGGGTACAAAAACAATGGCAGATAAATACTATTCAACAAAACTGCAGGACAAGGTCGAGCGTAGCGGCCTGCTCATGCTGTTAATGCTTATGGTGCTGTTGTCCATTGGCGGGCTGGTGGAAATCGTTCCTCTCTTTTATCTGAAGGGCACGATGGAATATAACAAGCATCCTGAAATTCTCTGGCAACGCAAACCCGGCGAAAGTATGGATGACTGGAAAGCCGGTGATGGCATTCGGCCCTACAAACCACTGGAGCTGATGGGCCGCATGGTCTATATCCGTGAAGGCTGTTATTTGTGCCACTCGCAGATGATCCGTCCTTTCCGTGACGAGAAGGAACGCTATGGGCATTATTCGCTGGCGGCCGAATCCATGTACGATCACCCCTTCCAGTGGGGTTCAAAACGCACCGGGCCGGATCTGGCGCGCGTGGGTGGCAAGTATTCCAATGAATGGCATCGGCGACACTTGCACGCACCGCGTTCGGTGGTACCGGAATCGGTGATGCCAAACTATCCCTGGCTGGAGAAAAATACCATCGATCCGAATGAAACCGTTGCCACTATGAAAGCCATGAGGATAGTTGGGGTACCTTACACCGATGCAGATATTGCAACGGCTGCCGCCAAGGTCAAAGGCAAGACAGAACAGGATGCTGTCATTGCCTTTTTGCAGGTGCTGGGCACGATGGTTCGGTTTGACGACAGCATTGATTATCGTGAATAGTCTCAGGGAATATTTCAGCACCGACTGGGCGGCAATGACCCTGCACGACTGGATCGGCATGATCATGACGGTAAGCGTATTTATTATCATGCTGGTTGCCTACGTACTGATTTTTCACCCGAAAAACAGGGAAAACCTGGAAGCCCAGCGTTATATCCTGTTTGATGATGATCGTCTGGATCCGGAGGAAAAGAAATGAGTGAAAAAAAAGATCCATACAGCGTACCGACTACAGGGCATGTGTGGGACGGGACACTGGCTGAGCTATTGAACCAGCCGCCGAGGTGGTGGTGGATTGGCCTGCATGCGAGCTGGATGTTCATCCTGGTTTACACTTTAATTTATCCTTCCTGGCCCCTGCTACACGGTCATTTCAAGGGCTTGATCGGCTGGACTTCAATCAAGGAATATAAGCAAGATATGCAGGAGATCAAGGCTGTCCGCGCCAAATATGAGAACAGGCTAAAGGGCCTGTCGGTAGCGGCGATTCTGGCTAATAACGAGCTAAGCGAGTATGCCGTAGATTCCGCCAAGGTGCTGTTTGGCGACAACTGTGCCGCCTGTCATGGTGCCGGCGGCTCCGGTAATCCAGGGTTTCCGGTGCTGGCCGATGATGACTGGCTTTACGGCGGTAGTATCGGCACCATTGAGCAGAGTATTACCCATGGCCGTCGCGGCATGATGCCGAAGATGGGCGGGATGAAGCTTACTAATGCGGAAATCGACAAGCTGGCCAGCGCCATCGTTGCCGGCAAGGTGACTAAAGAACCGTTATATATGCAGAAAGGCTGTGTCGGTTGCCATACGCCAAGCGGCAAAGGCATGGCAGCATTGGGGTCGGCCAATCTGATGGACAGTATTTGGCGCTTTGCACCGGGCACGAAAGAAAGTGTTACCTATACCATTACGCACGGGGTCAACGATCCCTCTGATCCCAGAACTCGCAATGCTGAAATGCCCAAGTTTGGCGGCAGTAAGCTGTCAAAGACCGACATCGAGAAACTGGCGGTCTATGTCTACAAGCTGGGTGGCGGTCAATAATCGGGATCTGTCTGCAAATGTCCATAATAAACTACCCCGCCGCAAGCGGGCGGGGTATTAATCTGTAACGTACTGATGGGTTTCGCTTCGCTCTACCCATCCTACTGTTTTTCGTGGCAAGCTGCGGGGAATTAAACCCAAAGAGATTAAAGCGTTACCGCCACCACAGCGTCAACGCGGGAATGTAGGTCAGCAATAGCAACCAGATGAGCATTAGCACTAGAAACGGCAGGGCAGAATTAAAGAGGGTGAGAATGGGTTTAGCAAAGCGTTGGGAGGCGATGAACAGGTTGATGCCCACCGGGGGGGTCAGATAGCCGATTTCAAGATTAGC
>DRJN01000363.1 GCA_011052165.1 Gammaproteobacteria bacterium | reverse complement strand
TCCGTTCGAGTTCCAGAGTTCGAAATCGCTACTCGCATTTGCCGGCCGCGATATTGTCGACACCGGTTTTAGAATCCAGAATGTGAATCCGAACGACGTCAGCGTGATCGCCGCCGGGCGGGATATTTTTTATCCGGACTCGCGCGGGCCGACCGGGTCGATTAGACCAAACACCCGCCTGATAGAAGTATCAGGACCGGGGCGCCTTGATCTGTTGGCGGGTCGTAATATCAACCTGGGGTCGATGCAGGGCCTGTTGTCCGTTGGCAACCAGGGTATTCCGCCGGGGATTCCAGGCAATCCGGCGCTTGCGGATGTCGGTGCTTCGTTGTCGCTATTTGCGGGGCTGAGCCAGGAACCCGACTATGGCGGGTTTATCGATACCTTTTTTGCCGGTGTACCAAAATACGACGTTGAGTTGCGTAACTACGTCGAGCGTCTTACCGGTGACAAGTTACAGTCCGATGCTGCGTTACAGCGTTTTCGTGGACTTCCGCGCCGCTTACAGCGGGAGCTCATCGTTTCCGTGCTGTTGGGCGAGATACGCGAAGCGGGCGCCAAAGCGGCGGGCAGCGGGCTATTCGAGGATTACCTGCCGGCTTATGCGGCCATCAATACCCTGTTTCCCGGGCATGTGGATGTCGATGCAGATCTCAAGACGGCGACCCCCACCGATAAATGGCAGGGAGATGTACAACTCTTCTTCAGCACCATTCGTACCGTTGACGAAGGCGACATTAATATTTTCGCGCCGGGCGGCAGTGTTAATGTCGGTCTGGCTGTGACCACCAATTCCACCAAGGACCCCAGTCAACTGGGCATCGTAGCGCAAAAACTGGGTGACGTGAGCGCCGTCGTGCGTGATAACTTCCTAGTTAACCAGTCGCGGGTATTCGCGCTGGACGGTGGCGATATCACCCTTTGGACGTCTACCAGCAATATCGATGCCGGACGTGGCGCCAAGACAGCGGTTTCGGCGCCGGCGCCCGTGACTACTACGGACGCGGACGGCAACGTGACGACGGTTTTTTCGCCGGCGACAGCGGGTAGTGGTATTCAGACGGCCGTGAGCACACCCGGGCGTGACGCCGGCGCCGGTTTCCTGTTTGCGCCGGTCGGGGTGGTGGACTTCAGTGACGCCGGGGCCAGCTTTGCCGGCAGTCTGGTCGTTGGCGCCGGTCAGGTTCTGAATCAGCTGAATGTCGATGTGGCCGGCCCGACTGTCGGAGTGCCTGCGGTGGATACGGCCAGCGTCGCAGCGGGGTTGACGGGTGTCAGTAGTCTGGCGAGTACTACCAGCAAGCTGGCTGAGCAGTCTGCAACCGGAATGGGTGAAACCGATGCCGCTGCACTTGAAACCAAAGCCAGCCTGTTGCTGATCGAAGTGTTGGGACTCGGTGACTCTGAAGACCGCGAGAAGAGGGAGGGGTTAGGCGATTCTGAAGATCGAAAGAAGAGGAAATAGCGTGCTGCGTTTGTAATATGAATGAAACATGAGTCGGTCACAATGGCCCGATCAAAATCCAATATTGAGCATAAACGCATGAGGCGATCCTTTGTTTTTTCTTTTCTGATACTGTCGGTCTTAAGCAGCCAGGCCTGGGGAAGCTGGTGGAATGACAGTTGGGGGTATGCGAAAGAGCTGACCCTGGACACGACTGCCACCGGGTTGCCTATCGATGCTCCGATCAAAGATGTTCCTGTGCTGGTTCGTTTGCATGCGGGTAATTTCGGTTATTTCCTTGATCTTAAAGCGGATGGTTCCGATTTGCGCTTTATTGGTGCCAACGGCCTGACGCCGCTGCCTTTCCACGTCGAAAAACTTGACCCGGTGAATGAGCTGGGTTTTGTGTGGGTGCGCGTTCCCACGCTGACGCCGCAATCCCGTTCCAATATTCGTTTCTACTATGGAAACCCCACCGCAGTGACGGCTGCTGACGCAGCTGCGACATACGACAGTAACCAGGTGCTCGTTTACCATTTTTCCGAACCAGGCGGCATACCGAAAGACCAGACCGCAAATGCCAATAACCCGCTGGATAGCACCGCTAGTACAAATGTAGCCGGTTTCATTGGTGGTTCGGCCCATTTCTCAGGGGAAAGCTATATCCGTTTGCCGAACTCACCCACGTTGCAGGTGTCTCCGGAAAACGGCTGGACCCTGTCGACCTGGATAAAATTCGATGCGTTGTTGCCGGTTGCAACGCTGATGGAGCAGGTGGGTAATAATGCGAGCTTGTTGTTGGCCGCAGAGAACAACGAAATCTATGCGCAACTTACCGCTCCCGATGGCACTAAGCTGGAAACGCCACGGACCGCTGCGCTGGATCCCGGTGTGTGGTACCACCTGGCAGTCGTTATCAGCGAGAACAGGTTGTCACTATTTGTTAACGGTACTGAAGTCTCCTACCTGGAAACTGCTGTGCCGGTTATCGATGGTCAAACGATGATCGGTTCCGCCGTGGGTGAGGAAGGCTTTTCCGGCTTCAGGGGAGATATGGATGAGTTAGCTATTTCCAATGTAGCCCGGTCCGCACAGTGGTTGAAGTTTGCCGCGTCTTCGCAAGGACAAGCAGCCGCCCTGATTACCTACGGTGAAGACGTTTCCAGCGATAGCGATGGCGGTGTAACAGAGTCCTATTTCCTGATTACTCTGCATAACGTGACGGTGGACGGTTGGGTGGTCATCGTAGTGCTTGCGATCATGGCTGCGATCAGCTGGCTGGTTATGATTGGCAAGGGCATCGTTATCGGGCGCGTCCACAAGGATAACGCTGCTTTCATCAAAAAATTCGGGCAACTCAGCGCGATCAACGTTCATGAGCTCGATATGGAGGATAGCGAGGACGACCGGGAGCTGGGGCAGTCGCCCTTGATGCAGGCTCTGTCGGGTCAGCACGAGCATTTCCAGTCATCCAACTTATACCGCCTCTATCACGTTGCCATTCAGGAAATGTCGCACCGCCTACCAAAGGCAGCAGGTGCGCAGGCTGCCACGTTGTTGCTTACGCCGCAGGCTATTGAGTCGATCCGGGCGGTAATGGATGGAGCGATGGTGCGGGAAGGCCAGAAGCTTAATTCGCAAATGGTGTTGTTGACGATTGCCATAAGCGGTGGTCCCTTTCTGGGACTATTGGGAACGGTGGTCGGCGTGATGATTACGTTTGCTGCGATTGCAGCCAGCGGCGACGTCAATGTGAATGCGATTGCGCCCGGGATAGCGGCCGCACTCGTAGCAACGGTTGCCGGACTCGTTGTCGCGATACCGGCCCTGTTCGGTTACAACTATCTCGGCACTCGTATTAAGGAAATACACGCAGACATGCGTGTATTTGTCGACGAGTTTGTAACCAAGGTCGCAGAGGAACACAGCTGATACGCGGGAATCGCCAATGAATGTGCAGGATGAAAACGAACCCTATGACGACATCAATATTACGCCAATGCTGGATCTGGCGTATGTATTGCTGGTGATCTTCATCCTCATGACCACTGCGTCAGTACAGGGAATTGCAGTTAACCTCCCCAAGGCGAGCGCGACACCCAGTCTGGCCAAACCACAGACAAAAGCCATCACTATTACTGCGGACGGAACTATCTATCTCGATACTTACCCCGTGTCGATGGACCAGCTCGAAGCAACGCTGCGTCAGTACAAAGCGGTTAATCCGCAGCTACCGGTTGTTGTTAAGGGTGATGCTCAAATTCAGTACGAACGCGTGGTAAGCGTTCTGGATCTTCTGGGCCGACTGGAGATTACGCAGATCGGGCTGGTGACCCAGCGGCTGGTTAAATAACCGCTCATGAAAAAAAAACGTCACTACCGGCGCTATCTACCCGCCGCAGTAGCCGCTACGTTCATCGCCGTGGTTGGCCTGGGCGTCGTGTATCTCATTAAATCCTACATGCTCGCTGAACCGATGAAGTTAAAGCGGGCCGTGCAGACCATATCGCTGCTGACACCGCCGCCCCCGCCACCCAGGCTGGAGGAACCGCCGCCCGAGCCGGAGATGCAGGAGCCGACAGATATCCCGGAGCCGGAAGCGATGGAGGATTTGCCGGATATGCCTGGCGAAGATGAGCTGGTGGGTGAGGCACTGGGTCTGGACGCCGAAGGCGGTGCGGGTAGCGATGGATTCGGTCTGATTGGTCGCAAGGGCGGGCGCGGACTGTTGGCGGGTGGACACAACCCCTTTGGCTGGTTCACGGATCAACTGGTCATGGATATTCATACCTATCTGTTCGAAGAAAAAAAGGAAGTACTGAAAAAAAACTATGTTGTGGCGGTCCGGTTATGGGTGGCACAAAACGGGTCTATTACCCGCGCTGAGCTCGAAGGATCGACCGGGCATCCATCGATCGACGATTCGATTATCAGCGCCATCGAGTCAATGCCGGGGCTTGCCCAGGCGCCGCCGCTGGAAATGCCGCAACCGATTCGCATAAAGATCACGTCGCGACTTTGAATGCCTGTACGGCAGGACGCGGGCGATGTGGCAGGCAAGTGAAAAAAATTGTAATTTGGAGAAAAAGTAATGATAAACAGAATGCGCGCACCGCTAGCCTGCCTGGTGCTGTTGTGTTGCACGGGAAGCGCGGTGGCCGATGAAAAAAAAGAGTTGCTGGAGCTGCGCAATACGACGCTGAATCTGATACAGATACTGGTTGACCAGGGAATTATAAACCAGGGAAAAGCCGATGAGCTGATCCGTCAGGCTGAACATACTGCTGAGGCCCAGGTACGACGGGAAGAAAAGGAGAAAGTTGAACAATCCCAGGATAAAACAGTAGTACGAGTACCCTATGTCCCGGATTTCGTTAAAGACGAGATCCGCGAAGAACTGCGTTCCGAGTTACGCGGGGATGTTGTTGAGGAGGTTATGGCGCAGGCGAAAAACCAGCGCTGGGGAGTCCCCGAGGCGCTGCCGGACTGGGTTTTCCGGATAAAAGTAAAGGGCGATATCAGATTGCGCTATCAGGAAGATCTGTTCGATAGCAGAAATATTGAAAATACGTACCTGGATTTTCAGAAAACCAACAAAAACGGTGGGGTCGGCAGGACAACCGATCCGTTTCTGAATACCACGCACAATCGACGGCGGCAGCGGGTTCGTTTGCGTCTGGGC
>DRJN01000362.1 GCA_011052165.1 Gammaproteobacteria bacterium | reverse complement strand
TCACCCACACGATAATACACCCGATTGGCATCCTTGCGGGATTCCAGAATACCTTTGTCACGCAGGATGGCCAGATGCTGGGAAATATTGCTCTGTGATGTGCCAACACTCTCCACGATTTCCTGTACGCTGATTTCCCTGCTGCCCAGGGTGCAGAGGATCTTCAGGCGCAGGGGATGAGACATGGCTTTGAGCGAGCGTGAGGCGCGATCAATGTCTTCATCACGAGTTATCAGGATAGCGGGATCAAGATTCATAGCATCGGCCTTGGTATACATAATAATCACCCTGTTACAGCACGGTTTTGTGCTTGACATAAATAAAGCTTGCGCTGCCCTTTATTATCAAAACATTATACAATTATGCCGCCTTTGAGAAGGTTTATTTATAAAAAACCTGATTTTTTGTCCCATCGGGATGTCAAAAGCCTAATTTGCACTGCTAAAGGGTATTTGGGACAATGCCGCAGCACGCGCTCTGGATCGATTCCAGCAACACGATGATTCACTAGTCGACCTGTCAACTATGCCTATGTCATTGATTCCCAAACCCATGGTTCTGCTTATTCTCGATGGTTGGGGGTATTCCGAGGAACCGGAGGGTAACGCTATCCTGCACGCCAAAAAACCGGTGTGGAATGCCCTGTGGGAAAACTATCCCCACACGTTCATTCACGGTTCGGGCGCTGAAGTCGGCCTGCCATCCGGACAGATGGGGAATTCCGAGGTGGGGCATCTGAATCTGGGCGCCGGGCGGGTGGTCTATCAGGAATTTACCCGGATCAGTCGTTCGGTAAAAACCGGCTCTTTTTTCAGCAACCAGACCCTGGTGGATGCTGCGGATATGGCGCGGGATAATAACAGGGCCCTGCATATTCTTGGCCTGCTGTCGCCGGGGGGCGTCCACAGCCACGAGAATCATATCCACGCCATGGTCGAGCTGGGCGTGCGCCAGGGGGTTGAGAACGTTTATCTCCACGCCTTTTTGGATGGCCGTGATACCGCACCCAGGAGCGCCTGTGAATCCATCGAAAAAATGCAGGCCGTGTTCGAGCGTGTGGGGGGCGGTCGCTTTGCCTCCGTCATCGGCCGTTATTATGCCATGGACCGGGATCATCGCTGGCCCCGCATCCAGAGCGCCTATGATCTGATTGCCCAGGGCAAAAGTGAGTTTCAGGTGAAAACCGCCATGGAGGGTCTGGAAAAAGCCTACCGCCGCGGTGAGACGGATGAGTTTGTCCAGGCGACCGCCATCATCGGCGATGAGGGCCAGCCGATCCGGGTGAACGACGGTGATGTCATGGTGTTCATGAACTTCCGTTCCGACCGGGCCAGGCAGATCACACGGCCTTTCATCGAACCGGATTTCAACTGCTTCGAACGTGAACGGAAACCAGCACTGGGGCAGTTTGTCAGCCTTACCGAATACAGTTCGGACTATGATATTCCAGTGGCCTATCCGCCCGAGCGCCTGCGTAATGTATTTGGTGAATACATTTCACACCTGGGCCTGCACCAGCTGCGTATTGCCGAAACTGAAAAATACGCTCATATCACGTTCTTTTTCAACGGTGGGCGTGAAACACCGTTTGATTTTGAAGATCGCATTCTCATCCCTTCGCCCGACGTGCCAACCTACGATCTGAAGCCGGAGATGAGCGCCCCGGAAGTTACCGACAAACTGGTTGAAGCCATTGAAAGTGACAAATACGACGTGATCATCTGCAATTACGCTAATGCGGATATGGTCGGTCATACCGGCAATTTCAAAGCGGCCATCAAAGCTATCGAATACCTGGATCAGTGTATCGGGCGGGTCCGGGATGCCGCGATCAAAAGGGGGGGGGAGATGCTTATTACCGCCGATCACGGTAATGCCGAGAAAATGATGAACTCGAAAACCGGCCAGGCGCATACGGCCCATACCGCAAACGTGGTGCCGCTGATCTATGTGGGGCGTCCCGCCAGGTTCGAATCACGCGGCGCCCTGTCGGACATCACCCCCACCCTGCTCTATCTCTTAGGGCTGGAAAAACCGGGTGCCATGACCGGTCATTCCCTGCTGGAGCTGGAAGACTGAAACACCTGCTTGTCAGTCTGCTGATTTTCAATCTCCTGTTTCTATTTGCAGGCCGCACGCAGGCCGGCAAGCTTAGTGAACCGGATCGTCAGGCCCGAACCGAGGAGCTGGCTCGCCTGCGCGACCGGATTCACTCCCTGCGCAATGAGCTTGCCAAAACTCGCAACCTGCACGATTCGGTACAGCAGGCTCTCAGGAAGATCGAAAACCGGATCAGTCGCGAGGCGCGCAACCTGCACGCGCTTTCCCGTAAACTCCGGACGAGCAGGAAAAAACTGCTCAGTCTGAAAAAAGACCGGCGCGGGGAAAAGCAAAAACTGGCAACACAGCGAGCGCTGCTGGGCAGGCAGATTCGCTCGGCCTTCATGATTGGCCGCCAGGGGTACCTCAAATTGATACTCAACCAGGAGGATCCGGCGCTGTTTGGGCGCACACTGGTGTATTACGATTACTTTAATCAGGCCCGTAGCGAACAGATTAGCCAGGTGCAGACAGCGCTTGAAAAGATTGAACGACTGAGTGCCGGGATCAGGATCGAGACAGAAAAACTCCGCCAAATACAGACAAAACAGCACGCAGAAAAAAGGGCGCTGGAAAAAACCTACCACACCCGTGCGCGGGTGCTGGTGCGCCTGGGCCGGGAGATCAGGAACAAGGGGCAACGACTGGCGCAGATGCGCGCCAATGAAAAGCGGCTGGAGAATTTGCTGCAGGCCATTGACAAGGCCATGCCGGATATTTTTGCCGAATCCGATAATCAAAAACCTTTTGCCGCTTACCGGGGCAAACTGATCTGGCCCGTGCAGGGTAAGGTAGAAAGGCTCTTCGGAAAGCGGCGCAAGGCCGGCAAACTGAAGTGGAACGGGGACATGATCATGGCCGCAAAAGGACGTGCGGTGCATGCCATTTCCCATGGCCGGGTAGCCTATGCCGATTGGTTGAGGGGGTATGGGCTGCTATTGATTATCGATCATGGCGATGGCTACATGAGCCTGTATGGTCACAATCAGAGCCTATATATGGAAACCGGGGACTGGGTGAATGCCAACGAAGTCATTGGTGAGGTGGGAAGTAGCGGTGGACAACAGGCCAGCGGTCTCTACTTCGAGATCCGCTACAAGGGCAGGCCGACCAACCCAAGCCGCTGGTGCAAACGCGCACGCCATGGTTAATTTATTCAGATGATGGAATATAAAAAGCGTGTTTACCATAATACTTTATTGTAATATCCATGCAACCACAGAAATTAAATATACCGTTAGGCCCGACACCAGCCTGGAGACGCTAATCCATGAAACTATTTAACAAAAATTTTCTTATCCTGATGCTGGGCCTGACCATTGGCATCTCACTTGCCATCGGCCGGGGAGTGCTGGCCGACAAACAGGCCCCCACGACGCAGGGCGCCTTGCCCCTGGAAGCCATCCGCACCCTGAGTGAAGTGTTTGGCAAAATCAAGGCAAACTATGTTGAAAAAGTGAGCGACAAAGAGCTGCTGGAAAACGCCATTCGCGGCATGCTCTCCGGTCTTGATCCCCACTCCACCTATCTGGACGCCAAGGCCTTTGAGGAATTGCGTGTCGGCACCAGCGGGCAGTTCGGCGGACTTGGCATTGTCGTCGGGATGGAAAATGGTTTCGTCAAAGTCATTTCACCTATTGATGACACGCCCGCACAACGCGCCGGTGTCAAATCCGGTGATCTGATCATTCGCATCAATGGCAAGCCGGTCAAGGGCATGGGGCTGGATGATGCTGTCAAGCTCATGCGCGGCAAACCCGGTTCGGAAATAAAGCTGACCATTGCCCGTGAAGGCCTCGGCAAGCCCCTGAACATCAAAATCAAGCGCGCCATTATCCGCGTCAAGAGCGTCAAGCAAAAACTACTGGAACCCGGTTATGGCTATGTGCGTATTTCGCAATTCCAGGAACGTACCGGTGCTGATCTGCATAAGGCCATTTCCAAACTGAAAAAAGAAAACGGCGGGAACCTCAAGGGCCTGATTCTGGATCTGCGCAACAACCCCGGCGGACTCCTGGATGCAGCGGTTTCCGTATCCGATACCTTCCTCACAAAAGGCGTCATCGTCTCCGTGGAAGGGCGCAAAGCCAGCAACCGCATCGTGCGCCAGGCAACGCCGGGAGACTATCTCGATGGCGCGCCTATGGTCGTACTGGTCAACGGGGGAACGGCTTCAGCCTCCGAAATTGTCTCCGGTGCTCTGCAGGATAACAAGCGTGCCGTCATTATGGGCTTTCGAACCTTTGGCAAAGGTTCCGTACAAACCGTGGTGCCGCTGGGCAACAACCGCGCAATCAAGTTGACCACCGCACGTTATTACACGCCATCGAAACGTTCGATTCAGGCCGAAGGCATCGAACCTGATATCAAGCTGGAACATCTCAAGATTGCTGAGCGTAAAAATCATGGCTTCAAACAGATTAAGGAAGCGGATCTGAGCCATCACCTGAAGAATGATAATAGCAAGCACGGTATCGTAGAAAAAATGGAGGGAAAAGACAGCAAAGACAGCGATCTGGCCAGTAAGGACTACCCGGTTTATGAAGCCCTGAATCTGCTCAAAGGTTTACATTTGCTGCTTCCGAAATAAATTTTTTTCGGGATGTCTCCCCTGCGGATACAAGCACTTGCCGCTTTGTTGCTCTGGTCCCTGTTTGCTGCGCTACCGGCTAATGCGCAGCCGCCACTCCCAGACAGGGCCATCCACAGCGGCGACATCGTGATCAGCATCATCATTGATGATCTCGGTAATCAAATGGCGGCGGGCAGGCGCGCCATCAAATTACCCGGCGCATTGACTTATGCTTTTCTGCCGCATCTTGCCTGCTCCCCCCGCCTCGCAAAGCTGGCCCATAGGCACCATAAGGAAGTCATGCTGCACCTGCCTATGGAAGCAGACGATGGCGAGGCGATGGGACCCGGCGGCTTAACCCGGGGGATGAACGAAAAACAGTTGAAGAATGAGATGCGCCGGGATATCAACGCCATACCCTATGTGCGCGGTTTCAACAATCATATGGGCAGTCGTCTCACAAAAAATTTACAGCGCATGGACTGGGTCATGCAGATGGCGATGTTCCGTAACGATCTCTATTTTGTTGACAGCCGCACCACCCGCGACACCGTCGCCCTGAAGGAAGCCGAAAAGCACGGCATCCGGAGTGCGAAACGCGATGTGTTTCTCGACTATAAAAAAGATAACGAAGCCATCGTCAGGCAGCAACTCAAAATACTGATCGAGCGGGCCAGGAAAAAAGGAACGGCGCTGGCCATCGGTCACCCCTACCGGGATACCCTGAAAGTGTTGAAAGCCTGGCTGCCGACGCTGGCAAAACAGGGCATCAAGCTGGTCCCGGTGTCCGAGCTGATTTCCATTCGCAACGCCAGGAGGCATTCACGATGGCAACTGTCCTCGTCCCACTAGCCCAGGGTTGTGAAGAGCTGGAAGCCGTCACTATCGTGGATCTGCTGCGTCGCGCCGGTATCGAGGTCGTCACGGCCGGACTTGATGACAAACCAATCATTGCCAGCCGCGGCGTGGTGCTGATGGCGGATATGACGCTGGATCAAGCCATGCAAAAAGACTACGACATGATCGTCCTGCCCGGCGGCCTGCCGGGCGCCGATCATCTGGATCGGGATTCGCGCATCCAGTCGTTACTGAAAAAAATGCATGCCCAGGGAAAATATATCGCCGCCATCTGTGCCGCACCCAAAGTGCTGGCCACTGCCGGCCTGCTGAATGGCCGCCAGGCGACCAGTTTTCCCGGCAGCCTGGATGGCTGTCCTGTTTCCGATATGGACTACCGTGAACAAGCGGTGGTGATCGATGGCAAACTGACTACCTCTCGTGGCCCGGGGACGGCGATGGATTTTGCCCTGAGCCTGATCGAACAGCTGCTTGGCCGGGACAAACGCGCAGAGGTGGAGGCGCCGTTGCAAAGACAACACCGCCCCGCCGCACACGAAAAGAATTAAGGGTCGCAATACTTATTGTACGCAGGGGGAGGGAAAAGAAAGACTCCCCCTGGTCGAGTAGACGGATTCTCCCAACATGCAAACAAACCATACACAATAACCAGACAATACTTTGTGTAATCGTTCCAACAGATTTTTCAGGTTGCTGCTCAGGTTTTCGAGGCTAATTCACTTTCGCTTACGGCCTGTTGCCTTGCGCCCACCATGCTTAGCGTTTTTTGCGTTTATTTGCGGATTTTTCTCTTCTCCTTTTGATTTTGAATATTATTTCGTGGGGATACCTCAGGATTTAGTCCCTCCGTCCCTTTTACTTAAAACATATCAGGCCATTTTCTTGAAGTATGGTAAACGCTTAGAATTTGAATCTGTTTTTCCTTTATCCGGTAGGGCACAATATATGGAAGCCCGACAATAACCAGCTCCCATGTTCCTCGCACTCGCCCTGGGCGTCCAAGTTTCGGATGTTCGGACAACAGCGTTACCGCCTGTTTTATTCTCTGGACCCCCTCCCACGCAACGTACGGATTTTCTTTGACGATGTAGTCCTGAATGCGCTCCAGTGCCGCGGCGGCTGGCTTCGTCCAGATTAGTTTCACCGTGCAGACTTTTCGTATTTATTGAAAATACGATCCATTTCGGCATCACTGGCAAACCTGCCTTCATCTGCCGCCCGGATCCCGTCTTTCACCCGTTCAATTTGCCACGCCTGCACTTCGAGAAGTTGATCGATCGCCTGGTTAACCAGGTAGTTCCTGGATCTGTCTTGCTGTTTCGCCAGTTTGTCCAATTGCCGTACTTTTTTGCTGTCTGCCCGAATGGTAAATGCTTCAGTACTCATTAGCTAAGCCCTTATGGTTCATGGTGGTTCACTTGTGATTATAGTATAAACAGACGGGTAACATGAAATATTAGTGTCCTGTCGATTCAAAGGGGAAGTGAAGGCCTGCATTGTTGAATATGATACGGTTCCAGATCCTGCGAACTTTATTAAATTCCCCTTTGAGAAAAGGGGTGAGGGGGATGCGGTTAATCTGCTTAATATTCTGAGGCTTAAACGCCAGTTACACAGTTTATTGGATACCCTCTGATGGGTTTCACTTCGTTCTACCCATCCTACAAAATTAAACAATGGGTAGGATGGGTAGAACGAAGTGAAACCCATCGCCCTCTGGATGAGTTCGTTAGCCGCGGGTTAATTTTCATGCGGTAACTTGAGGAATAATGCCTCTCTCGGCATTTATTACCCTTGAGCGCACCCTGGTTTACGCTGCCGGTTGCCAATAGGCCGCAATCACCGTGCGCACATCATCCGGCCGATCCGCAATGGCCTGCTCCCAACTGATACTGCCATTATCCTTGCTGAAGGTCGCCATGGCCTGAATCAGTTGATTCACCTGGGACCCCAACAGCGCGCTCCCATCACGGCTGTTAATGGTCTCCATCTTGTTGTTATTAGCACTGGAATACCAGTCCTTGACCGTGAGCGTGTCCGTGCTACCGGCAATATGCATGTCCATATTGTTTTGCGCACGTTTGAATATCAATGACAGCGGATCAAAACCCGCTTCAATCTTGTCCGCATCCCCCGAATGATTATCCACAATCGTGTCCTGCCCATAGCCTGCATTGAAAACATAGGTATCGTTACCGGCGCTGCCATAGAGCACATCATTGCCCGTACCACCATCGAGCAAAGCCTTACCGGGAACAGGATGATTATGATAAGCATCATTATAACCGGCTCGAATCACGTCATTGCCCGCGCCGCCATACAGCCTGTCCGCGCCGCCTCCCCCGCTGATGACATCATTCCCGCCATAGCCGTTTAATGTTTCGCCGGCCTCGAAGCCATACAGATGATCGGCGGCGGCCGTTCCGGTGAGAAGCT
>DRJN01000361.1 GCA_011052165.1 Gammaproteobacteria bacterium | reverse complement strand
TTGCATAAGTATTTGCACCATAGCCCCCTCTCCCTCCGGGAGAGGGTTGGGGTGAGGGGATAAAATACATGCAAATACTTATGCAACGATTAATATTTAGTACCTTAGAAATGATTTTCTGTGCATTTTGCAGAAAATTATTTCGTGAAGGTACTTATCTTGTGGTTTATCCAGGTTAGTACCTTAGAAATAATTTTCTGTGCATTTTGCGGAAAATTATTTCGTGAAGGTACTTATCTTGTGGTTTATCCAGGTTAGGGACTAAGGGTATTCTTTGAATTTATGGTATGGGTGGGATGTTGAATGTTAATTTGCTCTTCTCAAAACATTGCCCGCTCTTCCCCGTCACTCGTCACTAATTAAGATGCATTGTCCCTTCTGTGGCGCTGATGATACCCGAGTGATCGATTCACGTTTGACTGCTGATGGTGCCCAGGTGCGGCGGCGGCGGGAATGTGTGACCTGTTCAGAACGTTTTACTACCTTTGAAACGGCGGAACTGGTGATGCCGCGTGTGGTAAAAAATGACGGTAAGCCTGAACCCTTCGATGATGAGAAACTACGCGCCGGTATTCTTCGCGCGCTGGAAAAACGGCCGGTCGATATTGAGGTGATCGAAAATGCGGTTAACCGGATCATGAAACGCATGCGCACCACTGGTGAGAGGGAATTGCCTTCCTCCCAGATTGGCGAATGGGTCATGGACGAGCTGCGTGATCTGGATCAGGTGGCCTATGTACGTTTTGCCTCGGTGTACCGTAGTTTTGAAGATGTGAGCGCCTTTGCTGAAGAGATCGAGCGCCTGAAACATGTGCCTTCACCTGAGGAAAAACGTCAGCAGCAATCCCTGCTGCCGGAAGATGATAAGTGATAGAGGGTTTCAGTACAGCCGATTACGAATTCATGGCGCGCGCACTTCATCTGGCGGAGAGAGGGCTGTATACCACTGATCCGAATCCTCGCGTGGGCTGTGTCATTGTCAAGAATGGCAAGGTCGTCGGCGAAGGCTGGCACCAACGGGCAGGGGAGCCGCATGCGGAAGTTTATGCCCTGAATGCGGCAGGAAATCAGGCTGCTGAGGCGACCGCCTATGTCACGCTGGAACCCTGCTGTCATCATGGCCGCACACCTCCCTGTAGCGAGGCGCTGATTAAAGCGAAACTCGCGCGGGTCGTGATTGCCATGCAGGATCCGCATACGCGGGTCGATGGTGCTGGCATTGCACAGTTGCACGAGGCGGGGATTCAGGTCGATACCGGCTTGTTGCAGGAACAGGCCGCCGTGCTCAACCCCGGCTTTATCAAACGCATGCAGCGTGGCCGCCCCTTTGTGCGTTGCAAACTGGGTATGAGCCTGGATGGACGCACGGCTATGGCTTCCGGTGAAAGCAAATGGATCACTTCGGCGGCGGCGCGTGAAGATGTGCAGCGCCTGCGCGCACGCAGCTCGGCCATCGTTACTGGCGTTGGCACGGTATTGGCTGATGATCCCTCTATGACGGTGCGTCTTGAGGGAATTGAACGCCAGCTTTTGCGGGTGGTGATAGACACCCATCTGCGCATGCCGGAAACGGCAAAGATGTTATCCCTGCCAGGACGCACCCTGGTGATGACCTGTCGCGACGATGATGCTGCTCGGGAACGATTGCAACAGGCCGGGGCTGAAGTGAACGTGATGCCTTATTGCAGTAACAGTGTCAGCATGGAGGCGGTACTGGATGCGTTAGCGGAAAGGGAAGTGAATGAAGTGCTGCTGGAAACCGGCGCCACTCTGAGCGGTGCAATGTTACAGCAGGGTCTGATCGATGAATTGATTATTTACATGGCGCCCGTTTTGATGGGTGACAATGCGCGTGGATTGTTCCACTTGCCCGGGCTGGAAACCATGGCGCATGAAATCCAGCTAGACATTAGTGATGTACGCGCCGTCGGTAAAGACTGGCGAATAACCGCAAAGGTACAAACGGAAAGTGATGAGTAATAAAATAAAACAGAAAACAAATTTAGCAAAGGCTTTTGCCTCACCACTCGTCCCTCGCCACTCGTCCCTTTCATCCGGAGATTGAAGGAGATGTTTACCGGTATTATTGAAGCCATTGGCGCGATTACCACGATTGAACCCAAAGGCGCTGACGCACGAATTTTGATCCGCACAGGCAAACTGGATTTGTCGGATGTTAAGCTGGGTGACAGCATCGCCGTCAACGGTGTTTGTCTGACGGCGGTGGAATTGTCCGGTGAAGGTTTCTGGGCTGATGTGTCTGGTGAGACCTTAATGCGCACCCGCTTTGCCGATATAAGCGAAGGCAGCCGGGTGAATCTGGAAAAAGCCCTGACCCCGACGACTCGACTGGGTGGACATCTTGTCAGTGGTCATGTGGATGGCATCGGCGAGATTGTTGAGCGCAGCCCGGTCGGACGTTCGGTGCGCTTTCGGATCAGGGCCGCAGATGAGCTGGCGCGTTATATTGCCGAGAAGGGATCTATCTGTGTCGATGGCATCAGTCTAACCGTGAATGCGGTTGAGGGTGCTATTTTCGAATTGAACATCGTGCCTCATACCCTGCTTGAAACCATCATGGATGATTACAAGGTCGGGACGCGGGTCAATCTGGAAGTGGATATCATCGCCCGCTATCTTGAGCGCCTGTTGTTAGGTGACAAGGCGGTCAAGCCGGGCAACGGCGGTATTACCGCCTCCATGTTGGCGGAACACGGTTTTATGAAATAAACGGGCCAAGCCCGATAATCAGGTAGTATTAATCGTTGCATAAGTATTTGCATCATAGCCCCCTCTCCCTCTGGGAGAGGGTTGGGGTGAGGGGATAAAATACATGCAAATACTTATGCA
>DRJN01000360.1 GCA_011052165.1 Gammaproteobacteria bacterium | reverse complement strand
CCTGCTGCATGAGATGAAATAGCAGGGGCGTGGAAATATTGTAGGGCAGGTTGCCCACCACCCGCAGCCGGGGGCCGTGCTGTGCCTGCAGGGCGCAGAAATCAAAGCGCAGGGCATCGGCCTGATGTACCTGTAATTCGCCCGCGTCGGCCAGTTGTTGTTGCAGAGGGGCGATCAGATCGCGATCCAGCTCGACCACGTCGAGTCGGCCACAGGCGCGTAGCAGCGGTCGGGTAAGCGCCCCCTGACCGGGACCGATTTCCACCAGATGCTCGTCGGGGCGAGGGTAAATACTATCGACAATACGCCGAATCACCCCCGGATCGTGGAGAAAATTCTGGCCGAAGCGCTTGCGGGGCTGGTGAGACATGGGCGGTGTTCCTTCGTCTTAAATTTAAAGCCTAAACGCAAAGGCGCGAAGGACACAAAGATGCGCATGCGGTGGCTTTTTCATCCATTAGCCATTCTGCGTTTATTTAATAATTCCGGATTCTGCCTGTTCGGCCATTTGCAGGGCGGTGTCGATGGCCATTTTCAGGCTGCCGGTGTGGCCCTGGCCGCTGCCGGCCAGATCCAGAGCGGTGCCGTGATCCACCGAGGTGCGGATAATGGGCAGGCCCAGGGTGATGTTCACCGCCCGGCCAAAGCCGCGGTATTTCAGTACCGGCAGGCCCTGATCGTGGTACATGGCCAGCACGGCATCGGCCTGTTCGAGCTTCGGCGGGGTGAAGACAGTATCGGCGGGCAGGGGGCCGTGCAGGTTAAATCCTTCCTGCCGCAGGGTGTTAAGCACGGGAATAATGATTTCGATTTCCTCTTTCCCCATATGGCCCTCCTCACCGGCGTGAGGGTTGAGTCCACAAACCAGGATCTGCGGATCGGGTAGACCGAAACGATGCTGTAGATCACGCTGTAAAATCCGGATGATGCCTTCCAGCAGCGTAGGGGTAATCGTCTGGCTGATCTGGTTTAGGGGCAGGTGGGTGGTGGCCAGTGCGACCCGCAGGCCGGGGGTCGCCAGCATCATCACTACCTGCGGAGTCTGAGTGAGCGCGGCCAGAAATTCCGTGTGCCCGGTAAAGGCGACGCCGGCTTCGTTGATCACGGCTTTGTGAATCGGGCCGGTGACCATAGCGGCAAATTCGCCCTCCTGGCAGCCGGTCACCGCCCGGCGCAGGGTGTCGAGCACATAGCCCGCATTGCCGGGGTCGGGCTGACCACAGTCACAGGGCTGGGCCAGGCCCACCGGTAGCACACTGAGGACGCCTGGCTGGAGCGGATCGGCTTGCCCGCGCCGGTATTCCTGAATCCGCAGAGGTAGTTTGAGGCGGGCGGCGCGGGCGGCCAGTAAATCCGGATCGGCGATGATTACCAGCGGGCAGGGCAGGCTCTGTTGCGCCAGCTGCATGACGAGATCCGGGCCGATGCCGGCCGGTTCGCCCGGCGTGATGGCGATGGGGAGCAAGTCAGACATGAGTGTTCAACAGGGGGTGATGATTGGACATGTGAAACCTCTGCGCCCTTGGTGACTTCGCGTTGAATCGCGGTGCTTGATGTGTGACTACTGATTAAAACGGTAGCTCACATAGGATTCACTACGTATGCGTCGCAGCCAGTTTTGTATCGCCTCCTCGGCTTTGCGTTTGCCGATGAGCATGCGCGCCTGATTGCGAAGGTATTGTTTGCTGTCGTCGTGCGTGCGCCGCGACATCACCTGTACGATATGCCAGCCGAACTGGGTGCGGAAGGGTTGGCTGATCTGGCCGGGTTTCAGTTTGTTCATTTCTTCCTCGAATTTCGGCAGCATGGTCCCGGGATTGATCCAGCCCAGGCTGCCGCCTTCCGCTGCCGAGGCGGTATCGGCGGAATGGGTGCGTGCCAGTTGGCCAAAGTCCGCTCCGGCGATAATGCGGGCGCGCAGAGATTGTAACTGTTTGCGGGCGCCTTCGTTGCTCACCAGTTGATTGGGCCGGATCAGAATATGCCGGGCCAGAGTCTGTTCTACTTCATGGGATTGCTTCGATCGGCGTTTGCCCGTCAGCTTGATGATGTGAAAGCCGCTGGCGCTATGCAGAGGGAGGCTGACATCACCGACCTTCATGTTGTTAATAGCCTGACTCAAAAAAGTCGGCATCTGCCCGGCCTTGCGCCAGCCAAGATCGCCCCCCTTTAGAGCTTGAGGGCCATCAGAATTACCGATGGCAAGGCGGGCAAAATTCTCACCGTCAAGGATGCGTTTGCGCAACGCTTCGGCGCGGCGGCGGGCTTGCTGGATCTGGGTCGGGGTGGCAGCTTCGGGGGTGGCGATGAGAATATGGCTGAGCCGGTATTCTTCATCATGGTTTTTTATATTAGCCTGATTGGCCAGGTAGTTGTCCACTTCCTGTTCGCTGACTGTAATCTTGTTTTTTACCTGCTGTTTACGCAGCTTGCTGATGAGCAATTCGTTTTTGATGTTTTCGCGGAAACTGGCAAAGGACATACCCTCACGCCCCAGCACCTGCCGGAACTGATCCATGCTGAGCTTGTTTCCCTTGGCGATGTTTTCAATCACTCGGGTGATGGTCTCATCATCAACCCGGATGCCCGAGCGTTTGGCGATCTGTAGCTGAATCTTTTCCATGATCATACGCTCCAGCACCTGCTTGCGCAGGATGGCGTCATCGGGTAACGGGGTATTGGCGCCCAGCTGCTTTTTGACCAGTTGCAGGCGGTTATCGAGTTCAACCCGGGTGATGACGTCATCGTTGACCACGGCAATGATGTTATCCAACTCAATGATGCCGGATTTTTTGGCCATGACGGCGGGTGACGCGCTTAGAAGGGTGAGAAGGAGAAACAGCAGGGGCAGGACTTTCATGCGGGGTTAACTCGATATTCAGCGAAAAACAGGTCGGCTAGGATAGCATTTAATGGTGATACAAGCAGCCTGTCGCGAAACGATTCCTCTCATCAGGGTGAGAATCGGGTGCCGAAACTGGATAGCCCCTTCAGCTCCAGCTCGAAGTAGACGCCTTTTTCTTCCGGCTCACCAACGCGGATAAAGCGTTGACGGGTGCTGAATTTAAAGGCCCAGCAGCAACTGTCGTAGCGTAGGCTGTATTCGGACTCCTGCTGGCGGTGATAGCGGACGTCATAAAGCTTGCGAACACTGATATACCAGTTGGGCGTAATGCGCCAGCGCAGCAAATCTTCGTTGGTTTCCAGGCTGTTTTGCTGATAGCGGTAATTAATGCGCAAATCCAGATTGCGGGTTGGCTTATATTCTATACGCAGGTTGCCCCTGGTGAAGGCTTTGGTCTGGGGATTCCATTGGGTGTCGCTGACGATATACAGATTGTCAAAGGGGCGGCTCATCAGTTCGGCGATGATGGGTGAGCGCCGGGAGGTGTCTACGCTACCACCTGGAAGGGTCACGCGGCGGTCGGCAAAATAATACAGCTGGCCGATGCGCGCCATCAGTTTTTCCGTGCCACTGGCCTCGTCAGAAAAACGGGTGGTGAGCATGGCGGTCAGACGATTGGCATCTTCCACTCGATCGGCGCCAGTAAAACGGTTTTCCCGAAAGGGATCGTTAATGTTGAAAATGACCTTGCCAGTATCGAAGACGGGCAGATTATTCTGTTGCCGGTAGGGCGCATAGACATAAAACAATTGCGGCTCCAGGGTCTGCAACAGGTTATGACTGCCGATACTCAGGTTGCGCTCAAAGAATATGCCGCTGTTAAGGCTAAAGATGGGCAGGCTACGAGAGGCCTTGGGTGTCTCTCCCTGGGTCGGGTTGCGCAAGTCGTACGTGGTATATTGCCAGCTTAGTTTGGGGGTGAGGAACATGGCCTCATTGCGCAGTGGCAGGCTGATATAGGGCGTCATGTTCATGCGCGTTCCCTGTACGCTGGTATCATCGCGGGAAAAATTGACGATCTCGGCATTGATACCGGGATGCCATTCATTTTCCCGTGTGGGCAGACGGGTGCGGAATGTCATCTGGGGCAGGCGTTCATAGGCGGTGGTGCCGGACAGTTTCTGATAGATTTGCGTTTGTGCCTGAAAGCTCCAGTTGATGGCGTTATAGGACAGGGCCGCTTTTTGTTGCAGCTGGGTGGGGCTGGCATTGTTGAGGGTAGTCCCGAAATCGTGGAAGTAATCGCTGTCACTGACCTGGTTGAAATCAATTTGGGTGGCCCAGCCGAGAACGGCGGTACTTCGATGTTGCCATTTGATTCGGCTGCGGCTGTTACCGTAAAGTTTGTCATTGTTAAGGTAGTCCAGCGTCAGTTGGCCACTGTTGCCCGGATTTAGATAGCGGAATTCATTTTTCAGCAAAATACCGCGCCGGGACATATACCAGGGCGTAATGGTGGCATCCCGGTTGGGGGCGATATTCCAGTAAAAGGGTAGAATGACTTGGGTACCGTTGCGCTGGGAGCTGCCAATATAGGGAAACAGCAGGCCCGTGAGGCGGGTCTCTCCAATGGGGAAACGCATATAGGGAAAATAGAAAAAGGGCACGCCCTTGAAGCGCACGACGCTATTGGTCGCATATCCCTGGCGGGATTTTGTGTCCAGGTGCAGCCGGCTGGCGGTGAGCAGCCAGTCGGGATCCTTCTTTTTGCAGCTGGTGTAGGTTGCGGTGTCCAGGGCCATTCTTGCCGGGCCGAGTAGCTTGATGCTGTCGGCATGGCCCCGTTTACCATCGACAGTGAGATAACGGGCATGGTTAATCACGCCGTTTTGTTTGCTCAGGTTGTAGCGGGCATCGGTACCTTTTAGCTGTAGGCCGGGATTGGTAAGGCGGACATGTCCTTGCGCGTCAACTTCGTTTTTTTTACGGAAATAGCGCGCGCGGTCGGTTTCAATCTGGGTATTGGCCTGGTTGATGATCACGCGGCCGGTAAATATAGTTATGTCGCGGCTCGGCATGTCCATTTTGTTTGCTTGCACATGCGTGGCCTGATCCGCGAGAAATGGGATCCGTGGCCAGGGTGCGGGCTTGCCACACAGCAATTCCGGGTCGGGCATGATGGCAGCAGGTCCCCCTGTTTTAGTCTGTGCGTAGAGCAGGGATGGCAGGCTTATGAGTAGACACAGGCTGGACAGGAGCCGCAGGCGAATCGTCTGTCTGAAAAAAATAGTTTTTATTGTGATCACAGATATTCGGGTGTGCGAATTCGGCCAATGAATGTGACGTATTATTGCATAGCCGTGTTAGCGCTTGCAGTATGTAATATATAATGAGATTCATGAAGACCGCTAACGATAGACGCCTGCAGCAGGTTCACGACTGGCTGGCGCAAACATTGGGAAGCACGGATTTTAGTCTGGCGCCAGCTTCGGCCGATGCCAGTTTCCGCCGCTATTTTCGGGTCTGCCAGGCTGGGCAGAGTTACATCGTGATGGATGCGCCCCCGGAGCAGGAGGATTGCCGCCCCTTCATTGCGGTGGCCGCACTGTTTCGACAACTGGGGCTGAATACGCCCAGGGTGCTGGCCCAGGATCTGGCGCAGGGCTTGTTGTTATTAGACGATCTGGGCGAGCGACTGTATTTGCCTGAACTCAATGAAGAAACCGCCGATAAACTATATGGGGATGCGATACAGGCGTTGCTGACCTTGCAGTCGGCACCCGCGGAGGTGGTGCAGGCCGTAGCGTTGCCCGCCTATGATCGCCCGCTGTTGCTGGACGAGATGGGCCTGTTTCGGGACTGGTACCTGCAACGCCATCTTGGTCTGTCGCTAAATAAACATGATCGGGCTGTTCTCGATACGCTATTTTCCTTTCTTGCCGAGGCCGCGCTTTCACAGTCGCAGGTGATCGTTCACCGGGACTACCATTCGCGTAATCTGCTGGTTTGTGAATCCCGTCCTGATACTCCTTCCGGTTCCAACCCCGGCATTCTGGATTTTCAGGATGCGGTGATGGGTCCGCCGAGCTACGATTTGGTATCCCTGTTGCGTGACTGCTATATCGTCTGGCCGCGCCAGCGGGTAGAGATCTGGGTGGCGCAGTATTTTGAACAGGCACAGGCACGCGGCATTCTGCCAGCGGCCATGAGCCAGGCGCAGTTCATGCGTGACTTCGATCTCATGGGCATTCAGCGCCATCTCAAGGCCAGCGGTATTTTCGCACGTCTGAATTATCGCGATAACAAGCCGGGCTATCTTAATGACATTCCCCGTACCCTGGGTTACATCACCAGCATCGGTGCCAGCTGGCCTGAGCTGGAAGATTTTCTGGGATTGCTGGATCGCTGGCATGCAACTACGGCTGTGGCGGGATGAATTCCATTGCGGCGGGTCTTGCCGTGCTGCCTGAGCCATTGCGTGAGCGGGTGGCCGAGCACTGGGCGGACTGGCAGCAGAAGTCCGCAGGCCGGCTGTCCGAGGCGGTTGCTCGCAGCTTGCCGGCGGTCTGGGCCGGTAGTGACTTCGCACTGAAAACCTGCCTGCGTCAGCCACACTGGCTGAGCGATGCCCTGCTTGAAAAGCAGCGCGTCGATCATCAGGCGCTGTTTACCCGGTTGGCAGCAGCCAGCGATGAGGCCGAATTGCAGCGCCAGCTGCGCCATTACCGCAACCAGCATATGTTGCGCATTATCTGGCGGGATCTGGCCGGCTGGGCCAGCCTGGCCGAGACGTTGAATGATCTTTCCAGCCTGGCCGAGGCCTGTATCGACGCGGCTCTGGCGCAGCTGTATGACTGGCAATGCGAGGAACTCGGCACACCGCGGGATACGCAGGGCGAGCCGCTGGGGCTGGTGGTGCTGGGTATGGGCAAGCTTGGCGCGCGGGAGCTGAACCTGTCCTCGGATATCGATTTGATATTCGCCTATCGCGAAGAAGGTGTAGTCGAAAAGCCGGGCAATACACTGAGCCATGCCCAGTTTTTCATCCGTCTGGGACAGCGCCTGATCAAGGCGCTGGATAGGCTCACTGCCGAGGGATTTGTGTTCCGGGTGGACATGCGTCTGCGGCCTTTCGGCGAGAGCGGTGCGCTGGCGGCCAGTTTCCCGGCCATTGAAAACTATTATCTGATTCATGGTCGTGAATGGGAACGCTACGCCATGATCAAGGCACGCCCGGTGGCGGGTGAGCGCCCAGCCGGAACCCGGCTTATGGCCATGTTACAGCCCTTCGTCTATCGCCGTTATCTGGACTTTGGTGCCTACGAATCTCTGCGTGAAATGAAAACCATGCTGATGCGTGAGGTGCGTCGCAAAGGTCTGGCGCAGAATATCAAGCTGGGCGCAGGCGGGAT
>DRJN01000359.1 GCA_011052165.1 Gammaproteobacteria bacterium | reverse complement strand
TTTTATGAAACAGACTTTTCCTTTGAAATCCCGGATCTGGCGCGTTTTCGAGTCAATGCCTTTAATCACAATCGCGGCGCCGGTGCGGTGTTCCGGACCATTCCCTCGAAAATTCTGACCCTGGATGATCTCAATGCGCCAGCGGTGTTCAAGGAGATCTCCGATACGCCGCGCGGGATTGTGCTGGTGACCGGGCCGACCGGTTCCGGTAAGTCCACTACTCTGGCGGGCATGGTTGATTACAAGAATGACAGTGAATACGGCCATATCCTGACTATCGAAGATCCGATTGAATTCGTACACCAGAGTAAAAAGTGTCTGGTCAACCAGCGTGAGGTACATCGGGATACGCTGGGTTTCTCCGAGGCCCTGCGTTCGGCCCTGCGTGAGGATCCGGATATTATTCTGGTGGGTGAAATGCGCGATCTGGAAACCATTCGTCTGGCGCTGACGGCGGCGGAAACGGGGCATCTGGTGTTTGGTACGCTGCATACCACGTCGGCGGCCAAGACCATTGATCGTATTATCGACGTGTTTCCGGCGGCGGAAAAAGGCATGGTACGCTCCATGCTATCCGAATCCCTGCGTGCGGTTATCGCCCAGACGCTGTTGAAAAAAATCGGCGGTGGACGGGTTGCCGCGCATGAGATCATGGTGGGCACGCCCGCTATCCGCAACCTGATTCGCGAAGACAAGGTGGCGCAAATGTACTCCGTCATTCAGACAGGCCAGGCCCAGGGTATGCAGACGCTGGATCAGTGCCTTCAGGATTTGGTGGCGCGCGGCATTGTCGGCAAACCGGAAGCAAAAATGAGAGCCGCCAACAAGGATGCCTTTAATTAGTACAGATACAAGAGAAAAGGGAGTAGGTGGGCAGAGCGAGAGCGAAGCCCAACAAGCTAAAATAGACAGCAAGATATTAATCGTTGCAACAGTATTTGCATGTATTTTATCCCCTCACCCCCACCCTCTCCCGGAGGGAGAGGGGGCTATGATGCAAATACTGTTGCAACGATTAATAAGATACCAGTATGAAACCCAACAGGATTCTCTGATCTCAAGGTTTTGAAGGATAGCCAGCATGGATTTTGATTCATTACTCAAACTGATGGTGCACAAGAATGCATCGGATCTCTTTATTACTGCCGGGGTGGCGCCGAGCCTGAAAATTAACGGTAAGATCACGCCGGTGACCCAGGCGAGTCTGACCCCGGCGCAGGCGCAGGAAATCGTGACCAGTATTATGAGTCCGGCGCAGCGGGAAGAGTTTGAGCGCGATAATGAATGCAACTATGCGATCTCGGCCTCGGGCATTGGCCGCTTTCGTGTCAGTGCTTTCTGCCAGCGTAGTCATGCCGGTATGGTGTTGCGTAAAATCGAAACCAGTATCCCGACCATTGAGGAGCTGCGGTTACCTTTAGTGCTCAGAGAGCTGGCGATGACGCGGTGCGGGCTGGTGATTTTCGTCGGCGCTACCGGCTCGGGCAAATCCACCTCGTTGGCCGCGGTTATCGGTTATCGCAATAAAAACAGCACGGGCCATATTATCACCATCGAAGATCCGATTGAATATATTCACAATCATGCAAGTTGCATCGTGACCCAGCGCGAGGTGGGACTGGATACAGAAAACTATGAGGTGGCCCTGAAAAACGCCCTGCGCCAGGCGCCGGATGTTATCGTGATCGGCGAAATCCGGACCCGTGAAACCATGGGCCAGGCTATTGCTTTTGCTGAAACCGGGCATCTCTGTCTGGCGACCCTGCACGCCAACAATGCCAACCAGGCGATGGATCGCATTATCAACTTTTTTCCCGAGGACTGGCGCAACCAACTGCTGCTGGATCTCTCTCTCAATATGAAAGCGATCGTCGCCCAGCAACTCATCCCCATTCCGGACGGGCAGGGACGGATTCTGTGTGGCGAGGTGATGATCAATTCTCCGCTGATGGCGGATTTGATTCGCAAAGGCGAAGTCAGCAAGATAAAGGAGTTGATGGCCAAGTCCCGGCAGATGGGCATGCAAACCTTTGATCAGGCGCTTTATGATCTCTATCAGGCGGGGAGTATCACCTACGAGGATGCCATCAACCATGCCGATTCCGCCAACGAGCTGCGCTTGATGATCAAGCTGGGTGAATCGCGCGGCGGTGATGTGGATGCCATGACTTCGGGTATGGAAGGTGTCACGATTCAGGAAACAGAAAATTTCTAGGAGTCTGATTTCCTGGCATGCTGAGGGATTTCCGGCTCCTGGTGGCCGAGGGTTTCTTATATATCAATCGTTGCATCAGTATTTGCATGTATTTTATCCCCTCACCCCCACCCTCTCCCGTAGGGAGAGGGGGCTATGATGCAAATACTGATGCAACGATTAATAGTAAAGATCCATTTTTAAATATGATGACTACCACGATGCGATACCTCATCTGCCTGCTGAGTCTTATATTGTTTTCTTTCAGCGCCCAGGCGGGTTTGCTCAAGAGTGGTTTCGATGCAACATTCAATGTCTATGTTAGTGGTATTTATGCCGGTGTCAGTAGCCGCCATCTTACGCGTCATGGCAAACTCATCGAATACCGCTCACAAACGGTAGCCAGCGGTCTGGCCAGTTTATTCGTTTCTGACATCGTCACCGAAGTGAGTCAGGCCCGTTATGAAGACAAGAATATTGTCTCGCTTTCCTACCGCTATCAACAGACGGGTGGCAAGGATAAGGTGGATGAATCGGTGATGTTTGACTGGGACAAAAAGAAACTCCACATCAGTCATAACAATAAAACCTACCCCATCCAGCCCCACAGTTACGATATATTATCGTTCCAGCTGGCGTTGATGCAGATTCTGTCATCCTCACCGAAAAAGTTTGTCTTCCATGTTGCAGACTATCACGACTTGCATACTTACGATGCCACACTCGCGGGCAAGGAAACCA
>DRJN01000358.1 GCA_011052165.1 Gammaproteobacteria bacterium | reverse complement strand
GGGATAAAATACATGCAAATACTTATGCAACGATTAATAACAACGACTGCCCGCCCGTTTGGCAGGGTGTGGTTTATTGCTGCTATTTCCCCGTCAGCTTAAAAAAACAGCGCAAATATGGAAATAATGACGCCAGCAAGGATTTCGATGAAACGGACGGACGTGCATACTGCCTGGGGCATCCGGTTCATTCGCAGCATGGGCTATGGCTTGTTCGCCTTGCTCTCGGCCTGCTCATCCCAGAGTCCTTCGCCGCTCAGCAAACCGGTGCGGGTTGATTACAATCTATTGCTGAGCCTGCCGGCACGACCGATTTCCTATGAACATCAGATTAAGCCGATACTCGAACGGCGCTGTGTGGTATGTCATGGCTGTTATGATGCGCCCTGTCAGTTGAAACTTTCTTCTTACGAAGGACTGCTGCGGGGGGCGAACCGGGCGAAGGTTTATGATGGCTACCGTATTTTGGGTGTGGAACCGACTCGCCTGTTTATTGATGCCAAAACGATTCCTGAATGGCGGGAGAAACATTTTCACCCGGTTCTCAATGAAGTCAACACGAAAGATCCGGAACAGAATCTGGAAAATTCGCTGCTCTACCAGATGTTGCGTTTGAAGCAACGCCATCCACAGCCCCGGGTGGGTCGCCTGCCGGACAGCTTTGACATCAGTCTGGATCGCAAACAGATCTGTCCGACCCTGGAGCAGTTTGCGGACTATGCGCGCAGGACACCGGGCTGGGGCATGCCCTATGCCATGCCCAATCTTAGTGAGGCGGAATACCGGACGCTGGTGCAGTGGCTGGCCCAGGGTGCGCCCCGGGATGGGCCGCCCGGGATCTCGGATGAGGCCCGCAGGCAGGTCAAGAAATGGGAAGCGTTTCTAAACGGCCCCAGTCTGCGGCAGAAACTGGTCAGCCGTTATCTCTATGAACACCTGTTTCTGGCCCATATTCATTTTAAAAAAGCCCCCGTACGAGAATTCTTCCGCCTGGTGCGTTCGCGTACGGCCCCTGGTCACAAGGTGGATGAAATCGCCACCATCCGGCCCTTTGACGATCCGGGCACGGCGGATTTCTATTATCGTTTTGTGCACTATACGCCCAGTATCGTCGCCAAAGATCATGTGGTCTACAGCTTGTCTGACGCCCGCATGCGGCGCTATGAAGACTTGTTTTTCAAACCGGATTACCTGGTTCGTCGTCTGCCATCCTACCAACCGGACGTGGCCTCCAATCCTCTCAAGGCTTTCTCGGCTATTCCGCCCGCGTCACGCTACCGGTTTTTGCTGGATGATGCGCGCTTTTTCATCGAAGGCTTCATCAAGGGGCCGGTTTGCCGGGGGCAGGTTGCCCTGAATGTGATTGAAGATCGGTTCTGGGTGGTGTTTCTGAATCCCCGTCACAAAATGTTTCCTGATAACTCCGATTTTCTGAATTCGGTTTCGGATTATCTACAGTTGCCTGCCGAGCGTGGCGACACTTTTAACATGTTCAGTATCTGGACCGATTACTGGCGGCGCTACCGGCATTATGTTGAGGCCCGGGAGAAGTATTTTAGTCAGCTACCCTCGGTCAGCCTGGGGCAGGCTATGGATTATTTGTGGGATGGTGATGGTCACAACCGCAATGCGGCGTTGACCATATTCCGTCATTTTGACAGCGCGTCAGTCAGGTATGGACTCGTTGGCGATTATCCCGAGACGGCCTGGGTGATCGATTATCCGCTGCTGGAACGTATCCATTATTTACTGGTGGCGGGCTTCAACGTCTATGGCAATATGGGTCATCAGCTCAATACCCGCCTGTATATGAACTTTCTGCGCATGGAGGGAGAGGATAATTTTCTGGCTTTTATCCCCACCCGTCAGCGTGCGGTGATTCGGGACTCCTGGTATGCCGGTATGCGTTCACAGCAGGAGGCGATATTCCGCACGCGCAAGGACTGGCTCAGCGTGGACCGGGTCACAGGCTACCAGACTGACGATCCCCAGCGTGAGCTTTATCAACATATTCAGAAGCGGCTCGCAGCGGTTGCCCCGCTGCAGGACGATATCAATCGTTGTCATAATTGTCGCGGTGTGGTTGCAGCGGGACAGGGGGTCGAAAGGCAAGCGGACCGGAGCATGCGCGAGATTGCACAGATACGTGGAGAAGTGATCCGTGTTTTTCCTGATCTGGCCTATGTGCGAGTGGCGATCGGCCATCAGCGGTATCTCGTCTATTCGTTAATTCGGGACAAGGCTTACAAGAATCTGTCCTCTTTTATGGACAATGGTGCCGATGTGGAGCGCGATATTCAGGACATCAAACATGATCGTATGACGGTGCTCAAGGGGCTGGAAGGCGCCTATCCCAATTTTTTCTTTGATGTGAAGCAGGGTGGTATTGAGCAGTTCGCCCATGACTATGCCGCGATACGGAATATGAAAGATTATGAGCGTTTTGTTGCCCGTTTTGGTGTGCGCCGTACGCAGACCGGTTTCTGGAAAATGGCAGACTGGTTTCAGGCGCGCTATGCACGCAAGCAGCCTATCTTGTCCGGCCTGCTGGATCTTAACCGCTATCGCAATCGCTAGGAGCCTGTCCGGGAAGAGAGAACCTACTGCGGAAAAGCTGAATTTGGCCAGATTTTCCCCTATATTTTCGTTAAATATGCTCAATATTC
>DRJN01000357.1 GCA_011052165.1 Gammaproteobacteria bacterium | reverse complement strand
CATTTATTCATGGCCCCCAGTGTTACCAGTCAGAGCGGTGATATGGAGGGTATTCCAACTGTGTTGATGGAGGCCATGGCCACCGGGTTACCGGTCATTAGCACGTTGCACAGTGGTATAGCCGAGCTGGTAGACGATGGCGTATCCGGAAGGCTTGTTGCTGAGCGTGACGTGGACGGTCTTGCTGAAGCCATACGGGAACTGGCTGCCAATGTCGGACACTGGCCCGCTATTGGAACGGCTGGTCGGGAAAAGGTGCTTGGGGAATTCAATTCCAAAACGTTGAATATTCAACTGGAACACCTGTTTGAGGGTACAGCGTAGGGGAGGGCTTCCCCCCAGGTGTCCGGTGCTGTAATTTACCGGGACAATAAGATATCATTACAAATTAGATGTTTATGTATGACCTTGGGTGTTTCCCGGCCAGAATCAAGGTGGGGTCGGAAAAGGTTATACAGTAGACAATTCGTCATTGCGTACTGTGAGAGGTAAAGGGGTCTCATGAAATATTCCCGGAGTTTTGTGGCAAGAAGCTTGTTTCTTCTTTCAGTAGCGTTGTTGCCCGTCGATGCTTCACTGGCAGCATTGGACAGGTTTGATCCTTACGTTTCCGCTAAAATACTGAACGATTCAAATATTTTCAGGGTTTCGGGTGATTTCGATAATGAAAAGAGCGAAACGGTTAAAACCCTGGGGGTTGGACTAAATTCTGATTTGAAGTTGAGCCGGCAGCACCTGTTACTGGATGTAGAGGTTGAACGGGTTAAGTACGACTCGCTTGGTGACCTGGACCATACGCGGGTGGATGGGCGAGGGACCTGGGCCTGGGAGGTCGGAAACCTCTGGAGCGGTAACCTGGGGTATGGCTATAACAGGGAACTGGCCTCGTTCAACCAGCGAATATCTACAGATAAAGATATGAGAGCCACCCACACCGGCTTTTTTAGCGCTGGCTATCAGATTCATCCCGACTGGAGAATGATAGGCAAACTGGATTATACCGATGCGTCCTATCAGGAGCAGGATTTCCTTGATCGGGACCGAACGGCCGGGACACTAGAGGTTCAGTATGCCAACACGCGTAATACCTATGTGGGTGTCCGTGTGATCTATGGGAAAAACGGCCTGCGTAATACGAATATTGCCGGAGTTTCGATAGATAACGATTATGACGAAAAGGAAATTAGCGGTATTTTTCGCTGGCAAGGATCGGCAAAGTCTACTCTGGAAGCCAACCTGGGGTACACAGATCTAAAATACAACGATCTGGACGACAGGGATTATCAGGGAACCACAGGCCGCCTGACATATTTCTGGAGTTTGACGGGGAAAACAAAAATCGATATTTCAGTATGGCGTGAAACTTCCTCGCTCTATGACGAAATCACCACTTATGTGTTGCAAAAGGGGGCAAGTATCCGTCCCGTCTGGTCAGTAACGCCAAAAATCAATATTTCAGGTGAGATCATTTACACTAATGACGATTTTAAGGGACGAAATGATATCGCCGCAGCTTTGGGTGGACAGCGACGTGATGACGATACATGGCAGTATCGTATTGGTGCCAGTTGGGATCCCCGGCGGTACCTGCAGGTATCTGTTAACTACAGCAGGGAAGATCGTGATTCCAGTATAGATGCAATCGATTACGATAATGACCGGGTTGAGGCCAAGGTACGGCTGACTTATTAGTTAAGGGTGCTATAAAGAGGAAGATATGAAAATAAGTATTTTCGGACTGGGATATGTCGGTGCTGTTTCTGCCGGTTGCCTTGCCCGCGAGGGACACAGTGTGATTGGCGTGGATCCTTACCAGCCTAAAGTAGACCTGATCAATGCCGGCCAGACACCGGTGATTGAAGCGGAAATCGGGGGGATTGTCGCTACGGCTGTTCAGAACGGCACTCTGCGCGCAACAAACGATGTGCAGGAAGCCGTCAACAGCAGCGATATGTCCTTTATTTGTGTTGGAACACCAAGTCTGATCAATGGTGGCCTGGATCTCAAGTATGTCAGGAACGTGTGTGAGCAGATCGGCGAAGCACTCAAGGGAAAAGACGATTTTCATGTTGTGGTTGCGCGCAGTACCATGTTGCCGGGCAGCATGCTCGACGTGGTCATACCAACGCTCGAGGAGTCATCCGGAATGATAGCCGGCAAGGATTTCGGTGTTTGCAACAACCCTGAATTCCTGCGCGAGGGCACGGCGGTATACGATTTCTACAACCCGCCGAAAACAGTCATCGGTGAAACGGATACAAGGAGTGGCGATCTGCTCGCCAGCATTTACGAAAACATGGATGCTCCGTTAATCAAGACCGATGTAAAAACGGCGGAGATGGTCAAGTACAGCGATAACGTCTGGCATGCCCTGAAGGTCGGGTTTGCCAATGAGATCGGCAATATCTCCAAGGCGGTTGGAATTGACGGGCACAAGGTTATGGAAATCTTCTGCCAGGATACCAAGCTGAACCTGTCCCCCTATTATATGAAACCGGGTTTTGCCTTTGGTGGCTCTTGCCTGCCCAAGGATGTTCGGGCACTGACCTACAAAGCGCACAGCCTGGACATCGGCGTACCGATACTCGAATCGATAATGGTCAGCAATAAGTACCAGATCGAGAGAGGGTTGGCGATGATTATGGAAAAGGGCAACAAGGACGTCGGGATACTTGGGTTTAGTTTCAAGGCCGGAACCGATGATCTCCGGGAGAGTCCGCTGGTTGAAATTATCGAGCGACTGCTGGGTAAGGGTTACAACCTGAAGCTATATGACCGCAACGTCAACCTGGCCAGTCTGGTGGGCGCGAATCGAGACTATATCCTCAACCAGATCCCGCATATTTCAAAGCTGATGGTTGATAGTATTGATGAGGTGCTGGAACAATCCGGGACTATTGTCATCGGTAACGGCGATAGCGAGTTTTCGACAGTGCTGGAGAAGATCAAGCCCGGGCAGGTCGTTGTTGACCTGGTGAGGATCGTTCCTGGGCGGAGCCAGGAAGGGCGCTACGATGGCATCTGCTGGTAAGAAACGCCGAGTCCTGATTATTGTTGAGAACCTGCCGTCGCCATTTGATCGACGCGTCTGGCAGGAAGCGACAACACTGCAAGAGGCCGGATACGAAGTTTCCATTATCTGCCCGACTGGAAAGGGATACGAAAAAAAGCACGAAGTTATCGATAACGTACATATCTACAGGCATAACCTGCCCTTCGAAGCGGAGGGCGCACGGGGTTATCTGATAGAATACAGTGTGGCCCTGTTCTGGGAATTCGTACTGGCCTGGCGGGTCTTTCTCACACGAGGATTCGATGCCATACATGCCTGCAACCCTCCGGATAACATATTCCTGGTCGGTGGTTTTTTTAAGCTGCTGGGCAAGAAATTCCTGTTCGACCACCACGATATCAACCCGGAGCTCTACGATGCAAAATTCGGTCGAAGGGATTTTTTCTATCGGGTGATGCTTGCCTGGGAAAGGTGGACGTTCAGGTTAGCCGATGTCTCCATCGCGACTAATGAATCCTACAAACGAATCGCAATTGAGCGCGGGAAGATGCCTGAAGACCGGGTATTTGTGGTGCGCAGTGGGCCCAAACTGGATCGCCTGAGAATCATCCCGCCAGTGGAAGCGTTAAAGAAAGGTCGTCAGTACCTGGTTGGCTACGTCGGTGTCATGGGGCGGCAGGAAGGGATTGACTATTTACTCAGGGCCGCCCGCCATATCGTATACAACCTGGGTCGTAAGGATGTTCACTTTGGCCTGGTCGGCGGTGGTACCTCTCTGGAAGAGATGAAGGTCTATGCGGAGGAACTCGACCTGCAGGATTACGTTACCTTCACGGGACGTGTACCGGATCAGGAAATGCTGGAAATGCTGAATACCGCGGATGTTTGCGTTAATCCTGACGTGGCTAACGAAATGAACGACAAGTCGACCATGAACAAGATTATGGAATACATGGCGCTGGGCAAGCCGGTCGTACAGTTTGACTTGACGGAGGGCCGGTATTCAGCGCAGGAAGCCTCTCTGTACGCGAATAACAATGACGCCGAGGATATGGCACGCAAGATCGTCAGTCTGCTGGATGATAAGGAAGCCAGGGTCAGGATGGGCGAATTTGGCAGGAAGCGGGTGGAAGAAACTCTGGCGTGGGACCACGAAATACCTAAGCTTCTGGAGGCGTATAACCTGCTTTTTTCAAAATAGAATTATGTCGCTTTATGGCGACAGCTCAATATCACTTAAAACATGTAGTTAACAAATTCAAGCTTATAATGTCTCTTTCAGGAGACCCAATTCACCGATCTTCGCACAATAAAATCTTCCGAATTTTCTAGATTATGCTCATAAGTCCCTTCTATTCCTGGAAAAAACTCAGTTAATTTAAATCTGGCACAGGAATTGCCGCTAGAGTTTTCAGAAATTAAATTTTTTGAAAATTCAGGATGTGTGAAGTAATGAATTTTAATCTATTGGCAGTAACACCACGACGCTTGTTTGTATTGGCCTGTATCACAGCACTAACCGCCTGCGGCGGCGGATCCTCCAATGTTTCCGACTCGCAGAATGTATCTGCCGCAGGCGGCGGATCCTCCAATGTTTCCGACTCGCAGAATGTATCTGCCGCAGGTGGCGAAACCTACCAAATCACCGGTGCGGGTATCAAGGGTCCGCTCGCATATGCAATGGTCAGCATCCACGCCCTGGATACAAACTTCAATGGGCTCTATGACCCCGATAGGCCGATTGCAACGGCCACAACCAATGCTTACGCTGAAATAACGGGTCTGTCAGTTTCAAAGAACGCACCGCCCGAGAGCGCTCCGCCTTATATACTTGTTGTCGACGGCACAAATGCTATCGACAGAAATACCAATATGGTACCGGTCATCAAAAAGCTGGTTACCGTCATCACCCGGGAATCGCTTGCTGCCGGGCAGCCAGTGTATGCGACGCCCTATACGACGCTTGCCTATCAAATGCTGCGTCTGGATACCCCGTGGACCGAAAACGCGGCACGCGGCACAGTTCCACTGCTGACGACCAGGTTGTCCTCATTTAGCGAGGAGATTATTGGGGAACTGGGTTTTCATATTCCTACCGAAATAGATATTTTTACAACGCCCCCCATCATTACCAAAGAAACGGCTAGTACCGATCAACAGCTACTAGTGGTATATTACCGTTCAGCTATCGAAGCGATATCGTCGATACTAAACAAGATGTCGTTGGCGACAGATTCACGTCTTTCGACCGATACACTGATCCGGCATCTGGCGCTGGATTTATATCGTGATGGGGTGGTTAATGGCGCGACGAATGGTGTGCCCATTACCGGTATAAACATTGATATTCTTAATCAGGATCCAATGCTTTTGGACATACCCAACACCCAATACCTGGTCAGCGATATATACGGTCTCCTTTATGAAGAAAGGGCGCTTGTTGGTGCCAGCACAAATGTTCCGTTCCTGATAACCGATACCGGGTTTGTGCTTGATGCCATTGCCGTCAATGGAGTTTCCGCCTCTCCTCCTCAGAGTTCTCCCAGTGACACCGTTGTTGTGCCTCGTGGTGACACTCTCGCCGATAACACGCCTGTAGATTACTTGTTGCAGACTGATTTTAATAACCGACCCATCGGCGCGTACGCAGAATCGGAGATAAAGGTCGATTTCCACTGGAATGAAAATGGATGGAACGATACTAACGCTCTTTTCCAGCATATGAGCTTGGTCAATGATCCTCTCAACGATGGTCATGGTGTTGTCCTGGCAGTAAAAAGACTTGCTGGGCAAGGTTGGCAAGGGCCGGGAAGTGGCGGCATGGCGTTCAAAGCTGATTTCCCTGAACAGGAGGATATTTATCTTGCCTATGATATGTACATCCCGTCAGGCAATGAACTAATGAAAATAATGAAGTTTCCAGGTTTGATGTTTGGGACTGGTGACATGGTAGGACATCCCGATTTTAATACATACCCTACACCTGATAGCTTGCAGACATTCGTTTTCACTCCAAGCTCAGATGGGAACGGAGCATGGGGTCGTGGTGATGGTGCATTAAATCTTTACTATTACGATAAAGAGCGCATTTCGGGAAATGAATTCTTTGATAGAACAGATCCGACATTTACGGTAGGTGAAAATACATCACAGGGTGGTGATCAATATAATCAGCCTAAAGGGTATTGGATAACGATCGAGATGCGTATGAAAATGAACACCGTTACGCAAGAGGGTGTGAGTGGGTTAAGGGACGGCCTTTCGGAAATATGGATTACCGATCCAAACTTGAATGGTGGTGTAGCGAAGCTCGTATCACAGCGCAACCACAAGTGGCGGGTATCGAATAACATAAAAATTGACGGCATCGGGATGTCATTGAGTTATGGAGGGAATGGCGATGATCCTGAAAACCAACCGTCGAATGACCAGTACCACTATTTTGACAACTTCCGCGTCTCTACTACGCCGATCACCCATTAATCTCCGCGCTAAATTGTAGCGGCAGGCCACCAGTCTTTTGCATCATGGTCCACTTCCTGTTCAGGGAGTGGATTTTTTTGTAGTTG
>DRJN01000356.1 GCA_011052165.1 Gammaproteobacteria bacterium | reverse complement strand
TTAAACTGTACCCTGCTGATGGGTTTTGCTTCGCTCTACCCATCCTACTGTTTTTCGCTGCAAGCAGCGGGGAATTAAACCCAAAGAGATTAAATATTAATCGTTTCATAAGTATTTGCCTGTATTTTATCCCCTCATCCCCCCCCTCTCCCAGAGGGAGAGGGGGCTATGGTGCAAATACTTATGGCACGATTAATACCTTAGCCATTGATGCCAATGGACGAAGATATACGTTATGCATTTTATATTACGCTATTTTTCAAAAAGACGGGGGCAACTCAAATACAGCGTACATCATAGCTTGATTCATTCGATCATAAAGTCGAGCTTACTGTTAAGTATTATTTTCGTTTTGCATATTGGTTTAATGATGCATTATGAAGGTTTGAGCCTGGGTGATGCGACCTGGCTTACCTTTACCACCGCGACTACGGTGGGCTACGGGGATATCTCTGCCAGCACCACACAGGGACGTATTGCCACCGTTCTCTTATTATATTTTGGCGGTATCTTTATATTAGCCAAGATAGTCGGCGATTATTTCGATTATCGACTTGAAGTCCGAAACAGAAAAAACAAAGGTCAATGGAACTGGAAGATGCGCGATCACATCGTTATATTAAATACCCCCTCCTATTCCGGTGAGCGTTATCTACAACGGCTTATTCAACAATTCAGGGCTTCCCATTACTATGAAAACACCCCCATTTATCTGCTGACTCGCCAATTCCCAGACGGGCTGCCCAACTTTATTACACAATTCAATAAGGTAATGTATTACCATGGCAATCCAGGCAACCCACAGGATTTAGAGGCAGTATATGTGGACAAAGCCCGGGATATCATTGTCCTGACCAAAGATGAAAATGATGAAAGCTCGGATGGGCGAACCTTTGATATTTTACACCGGTTGAAAGATATGAACGTTAATGCCAGTGTGCTGGCAGAATGTGTTGAAGACATCAATCGCGCGCGTCTGGAAGAAGCGGGGGCTAACATCGTATTGCGGCCGATTCGCGCATATCCTGAAATGATAGTCCGCGCATTTGATGCGCCGGGTTCAGAACGTATTATCGAAAACATGTTTAACAGTGAGGGCGACGGGTATCGCCGTTATGATGTTGAGATCGCTAACACGAGCTGGTGTGATGTGGTGACGCGCCTGATAAGCCACAACGTGGGTATTGCGGTGGCCTATATCGATCGGCACACTAATGAAATGGTATATAATCCACCGGCAAATGCAACCCCGGACATACAGGCGTTAATCACCATTAGCAAGGACAACAACGTGCACAGCAATGACGATGTGAAAACACTGGTCTCGCAGGAAATAAAATGAACACAAAAAACCCGAAAATTTTTAACTACCTGATTTTGCTATGGATATTAAGCGCATTATTTTTATCCGCCTGTGGCAACCGCTTTGAGAATCAATTACGCGAAACGCATAAAGTCGTTCAATCCAATCTGGGCTATTTAAAAACCCAGCTGGATACAAAGCAACTGAGCAATGCATTATTAATCGACAAATATGCCAACGCCCTGGCCCGCCAGAAACCCGATTATACCGATATTGCCAACCTGCTGAAAAAGGAAGCGACTTCACAGGGTAAAGCCTACACCGCACTGAGCAAACGGCTTGCCGCTGTTAATCTTGCCCCCACCAGCACCGAGCAGGCCTCATCTGATTTACGGGAACTACAGTTAATCAATTCGGCAGCCGATGTTTTTGAATTCAATAACGGCCTGGCGGATGTGGTCAATACGCTGGCCTCCTTATCCGATGGGAAATTAGCCCTCATCAATGTTCCGACTTCTCAAAAAGCCTCCGCGCAACGGGCCAATGCCCTGATTGGCAATCCTTCCTATGGAAATTGGCGCCAGGGTAATAATGGGCGTTCCTTTTGGGAATGGTATGGCATGTATTCCATGTTCAATAATGTCTTTGGCCGGCATACCTACTACAACTCATGGTCATCACGACCTCATTATAGCTATTATAATAATTATGGCCGCACTCGCTGGGGATCCAGCGCCGATGTCAATCGAAATCATAGTTTAAGCCGCCGCTATCCCAGCAGATATAATAGACCCAGCGCCGCCGCTAGATCACGTTATGCTACCGCCTCCCGCCGTTCCTCCAGTTATGCCGGCTCCCGGTCAAGAAATTCTCGCTACAGATCGTACGGTTCCAGCAGTCGAAGTTCATCATTCACCAGTTTTCGCGGCTTTCGCGGAGGCAAATAAGGGCATACAAAATGTTTAGAGATTTTATCAATATTGACATGGGCCTGGGGCTTTATTACCTGGTGGATTTTTTAATTGCGCTGACACTCTTAACCGGCATACGTTTTCTTTCCGGTCTGGTGGGCAATGTTTCAGCCACCCAGGAACTATCAGACAAAGATAACAAAGCCTTCGGCGTTTCCCTGGCTGGCGCCATGATTGCCGTCAGCATAATGCTAATCGGCGTCATGTCCGGTGATGCCGGCTATAGTCTGGCCGATGAGGCACTCACGGTTATTTTATTCGGCATTATTGGCATTGCATTAATGTGGCTGACACGCATAGCGTTTGATCGGCTGTCGTTTCCGGGCTTGTCGATTCATGAACAAATCATGAAGGGCAACATGTCAGCCAGCATCATGGATGCCTGCAATATGATTGCCACTGCGATTATTATCAAAAGCGCCATGTCCTGGGTGGATGGCAACATAACGATAGCGATTACTGCGGTCGTTATCAGTTTTATGGCTTCACAAGTTATCATGGCTCTGGCCACGTTATACCGGGTCAAAGTATTCGAAAGACGGCATAAGGGACGCCGGTTATACTCGGCTATTGAAGACAATAATATCGCCCTGGCGCTTCGTTTTAGCGCCTATCGAATCGGCATTGCCATTGCCGTCAGCGCCGCTTTCACTGCCGTAGAATATGATCCCGATGCCTTCATCAACGTCTTTATAGTATGGTTTGCAGTAGCACTGGCCTTGTTTGTCCTGCTGACCCTGATCGCCATTGTCATACGCCTTGGCGTATTACATCGGATAAACATTGGTGAAGAAGTGGGTGAACAGGCCAATATTGCCGTGGGCGCCATCGAGGGCAGTATCTATATTGTGGTGGGATTATTGCTGGCAGGTCTGATTGGCGCATAAACAATATCATCACCCGGCACTGTTTCATCTGATTCTTGCCGGCGCTCAAGAATGAGCCTGACCGCACGGCAGCGGCTGCTCGTTTTCATTGCCGCAGCCTTTATTATTGATTATTTTCCCATAATCAATTTGC
>DRJN01000355.1 GCA_011052165.1 Gammaproteobacteria bacterium | reverse complement strand
TTCGACAGACTTCTTTCGACAGACTTCTTTCGACAGACTTCTTTCGACAGGACTCTTCTGAACGAAGCCGAAGGACTCAGGACGAACGGCCATTCCTGAAGCATGCGGGTGTCTTGAACAGCTATTTAGATTGGATTAAACCATAAAAGTAAAATCGCACCAAAAAGTATTCGATAAATTCCAAAGGGTACAAATGTGGATTTTTCTAAAAATACCAGGAATAATTTTATCGTTAGATATGCCACTATAAACGCCACAACAAACCCAATCCCTAATATCATAAGGTTTGCATCACTGAACTCATGATAATGTTTTAGCAGATCGAAGGCTGTCACGGCACTCATTACCGGAAATGCGAGTAAGAAGCTAAACTCCGCACTGGCCTTTCGGCTTAAACCAACAAGTAAAGCCCCTATAATGGTCGAACCCGCTCGACTGGTTCCGGGAATAAGTGCAAATACCTGCGCAAAGCCTATCCATAAAGATTGCTTAAACGTTACTTTTTCAACATCATCGATTAAATCGGCTTCATTAGGAATAAAAAACCTCTCGACCAGCAGGAAGATAATGCCACCCACTATAAACATGATGGCGACTATTTCTATGCTAAAGAGTTCTTTTATTTGATGAGAAAAAACAAAGCCCACCACTCCAATCGGAATAAAAGCCAGAATTACTTTTTTCCATAAATCTATCTTTTTCAGCGTAAATTTATCTCTATAGTTAAAAAATACCGCCAAAATAGCTGCAAATTGAATAATAACTTCATAGGCTTTGGTGACGCTTGTTTGCTCTATTCCCAGAAATTGGCTGGCGACAATCATATGTCCGGTTGAAGAGATAGGTAAAAATTCTGTGAAACCTTCTATGATCCCTAATATTATTGAGTCAAATACAGTCATGTTAATCCTTTGAATTCAGGTTAGTCTGATTTATTTTTTGCTTGCCATCAAGCAGGTGGCAACACACTTCATGTCCCCCACCCAGAAAGGAGACCGAGGGGTAAGTTTGCCGGCATTCATCCATCACCTGCGGACAGCGGGGATGAAAATGGCAGCCCGATGGTGGATAAATCGGTGAGGGCAGTTCACCTTCAAGACGGATTAGCTTACGCGAACCAGACTCTTTCGACTCACGTTCGATCACAGGCACGGCGGAGAGCAGGGCTTCGGTATAGGGGTGTTTTGGTGAAGTCAGCACCTCTTTGGCCGGGCCTTTTTCAACAATGCGGCCAAGATACATCACTGCAATCTCATGCGCCAGGTATTCGACCACGGATATGTTATGGGTAATGAAGAGATAGCTGATTCCCAGTTCAATCTGCAACGCCTTTAACAGGTTCAGGGTCTGTGCCTGCACTGAAACATCCAGCGCGCTGGTGGGTTCGTCACAAACAATGATATCCGGCTTTACCGCCAGCACACGCGCAATGCTGATACGCTGGCGCTGTCCACCGGAAAATTCATGCGGATAACGGTATCGTACATCAAGTGGCATCCCTACCTGTTGCAGCAAACGTTCAACCATGGCTTCGCGTTCCTGACGACTACCGGCGACATGCTGAGCGCGCATCCCTTCTTCCAGAATTTCTCCCACCATCATGCGCGGATTCAATGATGAGAAGGGATCCTGAAAAATGATCTGAAAGTGCGCCCGCAACTGACGCAGGCGTTTGCCTTTGAGTATGGTCAGTTCCTGTTCCTGCCATTGCACCGAACCGGCACTGGGCCGAATTAACTGTAGCAGAGCCTTGCCCGCCGTGGTCTTGCCACAACCCGACTCCCCCACCAGCGCCAGCGTCTGGCCCCGACGCAGCACCAGATCAATGCCATCGACTGCATAAACATGGCCTACAATCCGTTTAAACAGGCCTTTACGAATGGGAAAATGCACCTTGAGATCACGCGTCTGCATAATGACAGGCGCCACATCCCTATTTTCAGTGATGATCGGTTTATTTATGGCTACAAACACACTTTCGTTTACCGATGACCGACCCCGGTATAAATGACACCGCACCCTATGGCCGTCAGCCAACGTATACCAATCCGGTATTTCATTTTCACAGGGCGCATGCACCTGTTCACAGCGACCCGAAAACCGGCAGCCTTTAAACTCTGTATCCAGAGGCGGCACATTACCACGAATAGTGTCAAGCTGTGTGTCACGCTTGTGCATGCCCGGCAGGGCGGCGAACAATTTGCGCGAATAGGGATGAGCCGAGGCGGAAAAAAACTGCGCCCTTGTCGCCTGCTCGATGATCTGCCCGGCATACATCACCGCCAGCCTGTCCACACGATCCGCGACAATCCCCAGATCATGCGTGATCAGCAGAATGGCCATGCCCGCCTGTTGCTGGATGTCCTTGAGTAGATCCAGCACCTGCGCCTGTATAGTCACGTCCAGCGCCGTGGTCGGCTCATCCGCAATCAGCAATGCCGGTCTGGCTGCAAGCGCCATGGCAATCATCACCCGTTGCTTCATACCACCGGATAATTGATGCGGATAGTCGTTCAGCCGGTGCACTGGATCGGGCATGCCCACCGCCGCCAGGGTACTGATGGCCTCTGATCGTACCTTTTTCTGATTTCTGTTTGCCTGTGGCTGCAGGCGCAACACCTCGACGACCTGCTCGCCGATAGTCAGCACCGGATTAAGCGAGGTCATGGGCTCCTGAAAAATCATCGCCATACGCTGCCCGCGTATGCTGCGCATCTGCTGTTCTGAATACTGCAACAGATCTTCGCCCTGAAACATGACATGACCGGAGACAATACGCCCAGCCGGTGAGGGCACCAGTTGCATCAGTGACAGGGCCGTCATAGACTTACCGCAACCGGACTCGCCCAGCAGGGCGAAGGTCTCCCCTCTTCGGATATCAAAACTGACTTTATCGACCACCCGAAATGGCTTCTCGTAACGGCCAAACCAGGTGCCCAAGTCTTTTACGTCCAGTAAGGTATCCGGAATTTCACGGGGCATCAGGTTTTATCCCGCATATTCAGATGCGGATCGAACGCATCCCGCACCGCATCGGAAAACAGGTTGGCGGCCAGCACCAGGGTAAACATAAAGACAAAAGCGGCCACCAGTGACCACCAGACAATGGGTTCACGCGCCAGTTCCAAACGCGCACCGTTAATCATATTGCCCCAACTGATAGTGGAGGGATCCACGCCGATCCCGATATAGGAGAGCACCGCCTCGGCCAGCACCAGGCCACTGAAATCCAGCACCACCATGATCAGCACGATGTGCAATACATTGGGCAACAGGTGACGAACAATGATGGTGAAACGGCCCACGCCAAAAGCCGTCGCCGCCTGGATGTAATCCATTTCCCGAAGCTTGAGCGTTTCTCCGCGCAACAGGCGGCAGAGTCCGGTCCAGCTGGTAATGCCCAGCACGACACATAACGCCAGCAGTTTCAGATCCGCCTGATCCCGTACCGACTCGAACAGCTCAGGATGATTGGTCATATACACCTGTATCGACAGCACGGCAGCGGCAATCAATAATATGCTCGGCACAGAACTGAGCGTGGTATAAATATACTGAATCAGATCATCCACCCAGCCACGGAAATAACCCGCCATGATGCCGAGCAAAATCGCAAAGGGCAACATGATCATCGTGGTCAGGGTGCCGATCACCAGGCCGGTGCGAATACTTTTCAGCGCCAGATACAACACGTCCTGACCCACCTTGTCGGTACCAAAAACATGGTAGAAAAAACTCAGTTTCCAGACAACGGATGAGAGAACCATCAGCACCGCCAGCGTATATAACACTATCCGTAGCGCACTCGCAGACTCCGCCCGCCAGCACTGCCGCCATGCCTGTTTAAACGATAATGCCTGAGACCGGGCCAGGTAAGCCAGTAGCAGCAACACGGACACCGCAAAAATGATCAGTCCCTGTCCTGCACCGAGCAGTGTTTTGAATAAAATATCCCGGCCACGCTGGCTGGCAGGATCCTGCAGATGCGCCGCGCCATATTTCAGTCTCGGATAAGCACGATACTGGCTGCCATCACTGGCGATCATCGTCTCCATGGAATATAAGCGATAGGCGAAGGGTGCCGAATAGGTTTTTTCCACCCGTTCACGCAAATGAGACAACAACGCATCCAGTGCGCTGAAGACCTCAACGGAATACAGTTTCTCACCATTGTGCGCCTTCTCTCCTTGAAGGGGCTGACGGTAGTGAATGGAATCCAGCAGACCGACTGCCACATAAGCACAGAGAATAACGGCCGCCACCATCGCCTGACGGTTGTTCAGGACATGCCGCCAGGGCTGGCGCAAGTGTGGTTTGTGGCGGATATAAGCGATCAGAAAAATCACCGCCACCACTAACAGGTAGATAAAGCGATCGGTCCAGAGCACCACCGGCTTCACCCCGAGCATTCCCGGCAACACAGCAAGCAGTGTGCTCATACCGATGACCAGGAGCAGAGGAGAAAACCAGAATTTTTTACTCATGGCCGACATCCTCAATCCAGCCTGATCCGGGGGTCGACCAGGGTATAGGAAATGTCAGTCAAAATCAGTCCAAAAATGTACAGTACCGATCCGAGGAATACCATCGCGCGCACAATGGCAAAGTCCTGGTTGCGGATAGCGTCGATGGTATAACTGCCCAGACCGGGAATGCCGAAAAAGGACTCCAGCAGCAGGCTACCCATAAACAGGGCAGGAATAACCACCACCGCGCCAGTGAGGATAGGAATCATCGCATTTTTCAACACATGCCGGAACAGAACAGCCAATTCTGACAGTCCCTTGGCGCGCGCGGTGCGCACATAGTCGCGGTTAATCTCTTCAAGAAAAATGGTACGATACCAGCGTGAGCCGGCCCCGATACCACCAATGATGCCGATGATCACCGGCAGGATCAGAAACTTGACCGCACTCAGACCCGTGTCATAACCAGAGATGGGGACCAGATGCAGCAGCTTGCCAATTAAAAACTGGCCACCAATGATATAGAATAACGCGGAAATAGACATCAGCACCACGCACAACACCACACCCCAGATATCGATATAGGTAGCGCGGAAAAAAGCCAGCAGCATGGCGAAGGTAATGTTAACAAGAATGCCGACAATGAAAACCGGCACGGCAATGGCGAGACTCGGCCACATGCGCTGGCTGATGTCAAAACCGATGTCACGGCCATCATCGGCGCTGCCAAAGTTGAATGCAAACAGGCTCACGGACTTCTCGAAAAAGATGGTATCGGTGAACGCGCCCAACCCGCTAATATTAGCGTTATACATCAACGGCTTGTCATAACCGCGTTCCTGCTTCCATTTGACAATGGCCTCAGGCGTCACCCGTTTCATACCCAGATGCATGCGCGCCATGTCGTCGGGACTATTCACCAGAAAGAACAGCGAGAAAGTCAGCAGGTTCACACCGATCAGAATGGGGATAGCATAAAGCAGGCGGCGGACGATATAGGCCAACATCAGCGTGCGCGCCTGGATCGAATAAGGGCTGGCTGACGTTCCTTTCGCCGGTAAACCACAATAGCGGGAATCAGGCTAACCACCAGCAGCAGCAATAGCAGGGCCAGTGGCCAAATAATGGGCCGGTTCCATTCGGCCCGTTTCTGTTCGCGCAATTGAGGATCGATGCGCCGATACATCAGGGTATTATGTGCCATCTGGTTAGGCTTGGCGTTATGATACCAACTGTGATACAGAACAAACTGTTTTGGATAAAAACCCCATATCCACGGTCCGTCACGGCGCACAATATTAACCATGCGCTTGATCAGAGCCAGGCGTTGGGGCGTGTTGTCCATGGTTTTCATTTTTTCAAACAGACGATCGAATTTCGGATTGGAATAGTTCGCCGCATTCTCACCATGATATTTTGCCTTGCCATTGGGACCATATAATAGAAACAGGAAATTTTCCGGATCAGGATAGTCGGCATTCCATCCCCACATGAATAACTGCGCATTGCCCTTGCGCATTTTCTCCTGAAAACGGTTATAATCGGTATTGCGCACCACCAGTTCCAGATCAATCTTTTTTAATTGTTTTCGCAGCCAGTCAAAGCGCGCCTTGTCTTCGGGACCGCCGCCGGTAATATCCAGATGAATCAGCAGGGGCTTGCCTGTCCGTATATCCCGCCCACCCGGATAACCCGCGCGCACCAACAGAGTCCTCGCCTCAGCAACCGACTTGCGTTGAGGCCGACCGTTCACCCAGTTATAGACATAGGGATCAATCCCCGCCTTGCCCCCGACATAACCAAAAATACCCGGCGGAATCACGCCCTGGGCCGGCATGCCCCGGCCATTGGCGAAAATGGAAATGAACTCTTCATAATTCACGGCAATGGCAATGGCCCGGCGCAGCAGGCGCGCACGTTCGGAATACCCGCCCACGACAGGGTCCAGCATGTTAAAGCCCATATAGGAAATTGAGGTCTGCACACTGGTCAGTAACTTGATCCCCTTGGCCCGCATCAATGGCGTCAGCTCGGCTTCACCTTGATGACTAAACTGGATGGCCTGATCAAAACTGTCAGAACTGACGCCGGACACGTCATAATAGCCCTGCAAAAATTTGTTCCAGTAAGGAATATTTTCCTTTTCCAGGTTGTAAACCACCTTGTCGATAAACGGCAGGCGTTTACCGGCATCCGCCAGCCAGCCTTTTGCTCTGTCTCCAGGCTCACCTTTGGAGGGATAAAACTGCGCATGAAAATTAGGGTTGCGTTCCAGCACCATGCGCAGGTTGGGATCATTGACCGTGAGCATATAGGCGCCGGTACCCACCGGATACCAGTCAAGGCTGATGTTGCGTTCTTTCATGCCCGGCTGTGAGTAGAAACGGTCGGCTTCCCAGGGCATGGGTGCAAAAAACGGCATCGCCAGCCAATACAGCAACTGGGGGTAGCGGCCCTTGACCTTGATGCTATAGGTGTAGCGATCCACCACCTTGACACCGGCTAAGGGATAGTCGCGCAAATCCAGAAAAGCTTTGTCCTCACCCACTTTAGCAACCTGTTGTTTCCAGGCCTTCGCCAGCGTGGCGGCATAGTCCTTCAAACCCACGATGTACTCATTCATCAGCCCCTGTATGGGGGAACTCAGGCGTGGGTGCGCCAGGCGCTTGATTTCGTAGACATAATCCTCAGCCACCAGTTCACGGCTGCCCTGATAAGGAAAGTCCGCCAGACTGTGCACGTTTTTCAGGTCTTTTTTCGTTAAAGACAAATAACGCGGCCGTCCCTGCGCATCCACGGCAAAGGCCGGATGCGGCTGGTAACGAATACCGGGACGAATGTGTATTTCATACACGCTGTAGGCGACTTTAGCACCACCATTGGCGCTGATTTCCCTGCCGGCTGCATTATAGTAACGAGGATGGGGGATCCGCTCGGCGGTCAGGGGTTCCAGTTCATAGGGACGCTTAAGAAAATTGTATTGCAACGGCGGTTCATAAATCTGACCGATAAAGGCATATTCGTTAGAACTGTAGGAACGGATAGGATCAAGGTGTTTGGGTCGTTCGGAAAAAGAGGAATAGAGGATGTTTTTACCGCTATCGCTGCCGGGATAGGGATTGTTCCAGGCGGCCGAGGATATCTGGGTTATCAATGCCATTAACAGAACGGCCAACAGTACTGACAGCAACGGGCGACGGCCCCATGGGGCAGACAGTGAACGATCTGTCATGCACCGATATGTCGCCAGTCGTACCTCATTTAATGCCAGCAATATCGTATTCTCTTTGGATTCCGGCTATCCGCCATAAGTAACCGTGTTCATTATGACCGCAGTAGTTTCATTTGGTTTTGCAGTTTATTATAATCAGAAGCCGAAGGAAAAGCCCCTGGCAAGTAAGCGCTTAATAGCTTTTCGGCCCTTTTCCCGGCAGCGGATTTCCGGTATGGTAGATAAATTACGTGGTGCTGTGTACGCATCATTTCACTGGCACACCATCCATTTGAAATCATAATTTTAAAGGTAAGCAAGATGGCTTTTCTTCAAGGTAAACGCGCTCTGATCGTTGGGCTGGCCAGCAACCGCTCTATCGCCTGGGGCATCGCCCAGGCCATGCACCGCGAAGGCGCTGAGCTGGCTTTCACCTACCAAAATGAGCGGCTTGAAGGGCGTGTAGCCAAAATGGCCGCCGAAATGGACTCTGAAATCATCGTCCCCTGCGATGTCAGCAGTGATGAAGAGATCGACACTGTATTCGACAAGCTGGATAACTACTGGGACGGACTGGATATTATCATTCACTCTGTCGCTTATGCCCCACGCGCCGAACTTGAAGGCGATTATCTCAACAGCGTCACCCGCGAAGGCTTCCGCGCCGCCCATGAGATCAGTTCCTACAGCTTTGCCGCGCTGGCTAAATCCGGCATCCGCATGATGGAAGGCCGTGACGGCGCCATGCTGACCCTGAGTTATCTGGGCGCCCAGCGCGCCATGCCCAGCTACAATGTCATGGGCCTGGCCAAGGCCAGCCTGGAAGCCAATGTACGCTATATGTCGCAAAGCCTCGGTCCGGATGGCATTCGCGTCAACGGCATCTCGGCGGGTCCCATCAAAACCCTCGCCGCCGCCGGTATCAATAATTTCCGAAAGATGCTCAAGGAAGTGGAAAACACCGCCCCCCTGCGCCGCAATGTCACTATCGAAGATGTCGGCAATGTAGCGGCCTTCCTTTGCTCCGATCTGGCGGCCGGCATTACCGGCGAAATCACCTATGTCGATGCGGGCTACAATACCATCGGTATGCGTCCGCTGGATGTTGAATAAGCCGGGCTGGGCCACACACTATGCTTTACTGGCAAACGTAAAATGCTTGTGGCCCAGATAACTGCTCACCACCGGCACGCACAAACCGATGAAATGGGCCACTTCCTGCGGGTGAAAATCAAAGGCCAGCCAGGGAAACAAATATTCTGCCAGGCCAACGCTGATCAGCCATACCTGGATCATGGCGGCAAGGTTGATCAGGGTAAAATGAAAAAATTCCTCATGCGCCCTTTTGCCGCTGGGCATGAATACCAGAAACTTTGATAATAGGTAAGCCGTCACCATGCCCACCCCATAGGCGGCCACCACAGCCGCGCCAAAATCCATCCACTGGCTGAAAATAATCCGGCTGAGAAAATTCACGGCTGCCGCAAAGCCGCCGACCAGCATAAACTGGATAAATTCTTTTTTGTTATTCACTGACTAAATCCAGTTCGCTATCCCAATTTGTAATTTTTAAATACTGTTATTGCATGGGATCAAGAGCATCTCCATCCCCGGGTTTCGCTTTGCTCTACCCAGGCTACTCAGTATACATAGCCGCCATTTTGCGTCCCAGACGCACACTCTCGGAAATAGACCGATCTTCGGGATAATAATAACTGGTATCCGCAATATACAGCCCTTTTATGTCGGTCTTGATGGGGGGTAGTGTCTTCAGGAATCCCGGTGGACAGACCGGCTGGGCGAAACCGTAACGTGATACATGCGCGTGGCTGAAATCATCATCATCCAGATCCGGGTTCAGTTTCTTTATATAGGAGCGCGCCTCAGCGATAAATTCATCATTGCTCATCTCATGCTTGGCATGCGTCTGCGGCATATAATAGGGTACATAGGTCACATGCGTTCCTAATGGCCGCAGGTTGGAGAATTCGATAATACCTGGAATATCAATAGTGTCATCACTGATATTAAGCCAGAAATTATCCGTTACGGCCTTTTTCATCTGGAAAATAACGCAGACCACCCCCATATTCTGAATCGAACGATATTTCTGTTTATTTTCTTCCGGCAAAGCGGGAATCATGTCCGCCACCAGCGGCAAGGGGATAGTACTAAATGCGGCATCATAATGCAGGCTGTCAGTATCGGTTCGCAGCACATCAACCGCATTATTTCTGATGCTCACCTGCCTGACCGCTGTATTCAAATGAAACTCCCCCCCTCGTTCGATAATCGCCTTTCCAAATTCATCCAGTAGCGTCTGTGAGCCGCCTTCAAGATAGCCCATTTGCTCCTGCATCAGGCTCTTGCGTGAGAGGCCCACGCGCTTGATGCGTGACCAGATCCAGGCCGCAGAAAGATTGTCTTTGTACTCGAAAAACTTGAGGGCAAACAATCGCTGCCAAAATACCTCATAGGCGCGCTGCCCAATCCAGCGGCGGATCCACACCGAAGCTTCCTGCTCATCCAGGTGTTGCCAGTTTTTAATTTTGGTTGAGACAAAGGCATGGAAACCATAACGGAGTTTTGAGATTAAATCGAGTTCAGGGAATTTCAGCAGGGCAATCGGGTTACCCCATTCGTGCAGGCGGCCCTTGAAATAATAGCCCATGCGGGTATCCGTCCAGCACAGCTTATCCTCGATAGCCAATTCCTTTAGAAGTGTAAACAGGCTTTCATCAGGCTTGCAGATAAAATGATAATAGCGCTCGATACTCAGGCCGGCAAAATCAAAATGCGCCGCCATGCCACCAATGCGGTCGTCGGCTTCATAAATATCCACCTCGTGTCCCTGCCTGAGCAAATCATAGGCACAGGCCAGGCCCATGACACCCGCGCCAATCACAGCAACTTTTGACATCGTTATTCCTAAAATTTCAATACATAATGCGAATACGTTTTATCAAGAAAAGTCTCCTCGATAGCCGCAGTAAACGCGGTAGATTCAATATTAAAAATCTCCCACCAGGGAATCAGCTCAAACTCGTCATGTCCGACCAACGCTTTCAACTGGGCGGCGGTAAACGGGGGATTATGACTGAACAGGGCATAGACTTTGAGCAGGATCCAGAACAGCGAATAAGGGATCTTCACTATCCATGTTTTTGCTTTTACCGTATCCCGGATACAGCGAATCATGTCAATATAATTGACCTTTTCCCGTCCGGTAATATTGTGGATTTCATTCTCGGGCTGCATTTTCATGGCGGCAATTATAATGTTGCAAAAATCCTTGGCGTACAGTGGCTGACGCATATAACGACCATCGCCGGGAATGGGGAATACGGGGATTCTCTGCATGAAACGTGATAGCCAGCCCAGGTGTTTACGATCAAACCAACCAAACATCAGAGTCGGGCGCAAAACGCAATATTTAAGTCCACTTTCGATTACCCGCCGTTCCTGCTCTTTCTTGGTGTTGGTATAATCATCGTCCGCCACCGACTCCACCACCGATGAGCTGATATGCACCACATAGGGCACCGAATACTCTCTCATGGTCGCCAGTACGCACTCAGCCGACTCGATATTATTGCGAATAAAATCATCCGAATATTTCGATCCGATTTGAGCCTGTAACATGATCACCATTTGCGCATCTTTGAGATGCGCCTGCCAGTCACCCGGGCGGGATACATCGGCATCAATCGCGGTGATACCCGGATGAATTTTTTTCAAAATATTCAGATTTTCTGTAAACTTGTCAATTGCAACCAGGTTGGTATAACCCTGTTTTTTAAGCTGTACGACCAGATTCTGCCCGACCAGCCCTGCGGCGCCCGGTATAATAATTTTACTGTTTTTGTCTAATTTCATTTCTTTTACAATTTCATTTTTTTGAACATGCGCTCGGGAATAGACTTTATTATCAGCATAATTCCCCGCCAGAACCAGGGCAGATAAACCACATCCCGTTTTTTATCCATGGCTTTGACGATACCCTGAGCGACCGTTTCAGCCGACACCCAGAGCAGGCCTTTGTTAAAATCAACCGTCATCGGTGTATCAACAAAACCAGGCTTGACGGTCAGAACATGCACGCCCTTCGAGGCCAGGCGATTGCGCAAGCCCTGTAAAAAAATGCTCAATCCCCCCTTGGCCGCGCCATAGATATAATTGCTCTGGCGGCCGCGATCCCCGGCCACGGATGAAATAACTGCAAGCACGCCATGACCGCGCTGTTCCATATCATTGGCCAGTCGTGTTAACAGGGCCACCACGCTAATAAAATTGGTATTCAATTCCTTGAGTGTCTGCCCGGCATCCGCCTCACAGGCATGCTGATCAGGCAGGGAACCATAGGCAATGAGCACGCAGTCAAGCCCCTGTAGAAAATCCTCGGCCTGTTTAATCATGTCCCCGTGTGTTGCGGGATCAGTCAATTCAACAGTCAACACTTGCACAGCTTGTGCCCCGCGGGCAGTGAGATCGTCGGCAACAATGTGCAATTTCTTTTCATCCCGGCCTGCCAGACAAAGACGAGCGCCTTGCAGCACATAGATTTTTGCCACTTCCCGGGCGATAGCTGAGGTTGCGCCAATGATCAGAATTTTTTTCATTGTCCCTTTGCCTGCTTGTTCATCATTTATTCCCCTGTCACACGACGCCAGAAACTGGATGACATACCCGGATCCCGGTATCGGCTAAAATCACGCCATTGCGGGAAATAATGCTGAAAAGCTTTAGCGGACATCCTTGCATCCTTGGCTGGATAGACTGCACCCTTTGCCTGCATGACTTGCTCATCCAGCTTCTCAAACAGCGTCAGCAACTTCGTTCCATAGTTGGGAAAATCCAGCGCCAGGGTAATGCCCGGACGCGGAAACGACAACATACCCGGCGACTCGATATCACCAAATTTTTTTAGTACTGAAAGAAAGGATCCCATACCTGAAGCCGCAATCATTTCCAGCAAGCGGGTTATGATAGCCTGTCCATCAGACAGCGGAACCAGGCACTGGTACTGGTAGAATCCTCGCCGCCCATACATCCGGTTCCAGTTGCCGATGCTGTCCAGAGGATAGAAAAAGGACTCATAATGCCCATGAGCAACACTTTCCCCTTTCCTGTTTTTACGATAATAAATTTTATTGAACAGACGAATAGTGTATTGATTCAGAAGAAATCCAGGTGCGTTTACCGGCATGGACAATCGCCTCTTAGCTATTTTCCCGCTTGCAGACATCAACTGTTCGCTATGCCGCCCGCGTATGAACAATCCCCGCCCCAAACTTTCGCCCTGCGCCAGACAGTCGATCCAGGCTACGGTGTATTCCCAGTCCCGATCAGATTCCTCGGATAGAACAAAGAATTCAGCCAGATTTTCAAAACGAATCGTTTCACTATCCATGAACGGCGTTGCCATTTTTTTCAGGCGTATTTCCGCCCAGGTAATCAGGCCGGTCAACCCTAGGCCGCCGATCGTGGCTTTGAACATGGCGGCATTTTCAGTCGCTGAACAATACAGGCGCTCGCCCGTTGTGCGCACTAACTCAAAGGCCGTCAGATGACAACCAAAGGTACCCGCCAGATGATGATTTTTACCATGCACATCATTGGCAATCGCGCCACCGACAGTGACATATTGGGTTCCCGGGGTAACCGCTAAAAACCAGCCATGCGGCACCACCAGTTGCAGAATTTCATCCAGGCCGACACCGGATTCACAGCGCAGGATACCCTGCTCACGATCAAAATGAATGAAATGATTCAGGCGTGAGGTGACGCAGATGGTCTGCCGGTCATTCAGACAGCTATCACCATAACTTCGTCCCCGCCCATAGGGCAAAAGCAGACTGCCCCGATCCTCTATTGAAAGGGTATTCCGCCATTCGGGGAAAAGCTTATTTTGCCTTACGGCCGGGATGCGGCCCCATGATTGAAAGACATTCATGCGCTAAATGGCAAGGACAACACCAGTTGCCGCTATCAGTGCAATAAAGTAACTGGGCACATCCTTGAGCGCAAAAAGAACCGGATCCTCATTCATCTGACCACGACTGGCCAGCAACCAGATTCGGCTGATCCAGAACAAGAGCGCAGGAAAAACTATCCACAGGAATTCCGGCTTGCGATATGCCACCATATGTTCAGGCGTGGTGATATACAGGGCCATCACCAGTACCGAAATATAGCCGCTGGCGACCCCCAGAAGGGCCAGGATTTCCTTATCATCGGTCGAATAACCACGCACCAGAATTCTCTTTTTTCCCCGTCGTTCAAGATTATACAACTCGGAATAACGTTTGAGCATGGCCAGCGAGAAAAAGATAAATAACGAGAAGGCCAGCAACCAGAAAGATGCCTGTGCATCTGCAGAAAACGTCCCTGCCAGCACGCGCAGGGTGTAAAGCCCCGCAAGAATAAAAACATCCAGTAACGCCACGGATTTGAGTCCCAGCGAATAAGCCGTTGTGGTAAGAAAATAAACGGCAAAAACAAGGGCGTAACCTAAAGATATATTAAATGCCAGAAAAGCAGACAGCCCTAATAGCAGCACTGACAGAAGAAGGCCGGAAAGAATAGAGAGATCCCCCGCTGCAAAGGGGCGATTCTTTTTTACCGGATGCCGGCGGTCAGCATCCAGATCCATCAAGTCATTAAATATATACACCGCCGAGGCGCACAGACAAAAAGAAATGAAAGCCAACAGGGTCGATAAAACTTGGGCCTCATCGAAATAGGAATGCGCCAGTAACAGGGGAACAAACACAAGGATATTTTTGGCCCATTGATGGGGACGCAGTGCGCGTATACTACTCCTGAAAAATGATTTTTCCGTGTCAGTCTCTATGTATTCCACCTTGTCAAATTCTGACAATACTCGTCTCAGGCTCCTGCTGGAGTTAACCGAGATAGCAGTCGCGGCGTGCTTCCAGACAGCCAGATCAACCGTTTCATTGCCAATATAGTCAAATTCTTTATCGGCATATCTTTCCACCAACGCATCCGCTTTTTTCTCTCCTTTAAGATTAAGCCCATCCGTGCTGGCCAAAACCTCATCAAAGAGTCCCAACTGTGTGGCAATACCTTTGGCAATTATTTTGTCTGATGCCGTGACAAGAACTATCTCTCTGCCCTTTTTTTTCTCTTTTTCGATATACGTGATAAGTTTTTGGTTATAAGGCAGGCAGCCGTAATCAATACTCACCTTTTCAGCGAGCTTGTGTTTCAGACAGGATTTTCCCTTCAGTAGCCAGAAGGGAATAAAGAAAATATAAAGAAATTTCTGGCGCAGGAGCCGGATAAAGGATTCCAGCAACATATCAGTGTGAACAAGCGTGCCATCAAGGTCAACGCAAAGGGGTAATGGCTTGGACAAATTTCTGACCTTCTATAAAATCTAAATACGTGTTTCGAATTTCTGCCCACTATATAATTACGTTCGTGGTAAACCCTTCGACTTCGCTCAGAACAAACGGTCATGTCTAAAGTGGACAGGTATTTGAAACCGCTATTTAGTTGCCGGAATTGGAAACAAGGCGTTCCTCTTTAACCGAAGTTGGTTTCATTTCCGGTACAAACATCTTCACCAACTCATAGAGGCCTTCCTCATCATAAGCGGCGCACTTGCTCGCGACCTCCTCCAGATTTTTGTTCATAAATTTCCAGTCCACTTCCCGGTAATTCGCCAATAGAACCTTTTCATGGCGGGTCGCTGAGAGGTTCTCTGACTCATGGAAAAGCTCCTCAAACAACTTTTCCCCTGGACGCAGGCCAGTATAGACAATCTCCACGTCCTTTCCGGGTTCTTTTCCGGACAGGCGAATCATTTGCTCGGCAAGATAGGTGATTTTGACAGGTTCGCCCATATCCAGCACAAAAATCTCACCACCCGACCCCATTACCGAAGACTGCATGATTAACTGGCAGGCCTCGGGAATCGTCATAAAATAACGCAACATGTCCGGGTGCGTCACGGTCAGTGGCCCCCCCTTTTTCAGTT
>DRJN01000354.1 GCA_011052165.1 Gammaproteobacteria bacterium | reverse complement strand
TTCTAAATTTCCCTGCGCGCCTTCTTTACAATCTATCGTTATGTCGTTTACCGTAGCGAACGAGTGGCGGGCAAGAGATGCACGTCTTGTTTGCTTGAATAATATCCGCAATGCGGCTAATTAAAGGATCTGAAATGAATAATCAGAGACCCGGGGCATGTTTGCCCGTTAATTTGTCAGGAGTAGCATAATGCTTCCCCATAAATTTATAGTGGCTGCTCTTGCCTCCATTTTGTTTTGCCCATCGGTATTGGCTGCCACGCCAACCGCAGACAAGCCGCAGACGCGACTCGAGGCCACTCGGTTATTGGCCTCGGCGCTGACTTTGTCAGGTGCGGTGAAAGTGGCGGTGTCGGATAACCCCGGCCTGGCCGCCATGCGTGCGCGTGCTAAAGCGATGGCAGCGATTCCTTCCCAGGTCGGAACGCTGCCCGATCCCTCCTTGAGCTTTAATACCCTTAACCTGCCAGTGGATACGTTCAGTTTAGCTCAGGAAGGCATGACCCAGGTGCAGATTGGTATAGGGCAGAAATTTCCCTTTCCCGGCAAGCTGGGGTTGCGTGAAGAGGCCGCAAGTTATGAAGCAAAGGCGGCGGGCAGTGAGGTAAAAGAAAGTCGTTTGTGGTTGATCCGTAATGTCCGCAGCACCTGGTGGAGGGTGTTTTATATCGATCAGGCACTGAAAATTATCGGCAGCAATAAAGAGCTTTTGCGCCAGTTTGTCGGAATTGCCCAGACCAAGTACAAGGTAGGTAAAGGTTTGCAGCAGGATGTGCTGCTGGCCCAGCTTGAGCTGTCCAAACTGCTGGATAAGGAGATACAGCTTGAGGGCATGCGCCGCAATGAAGAAGCGCGCCTCAATGCCTTGCTGAACTGGCCGACGGATCGTGCGCTGATTCTGGCGCATATGTCGGCTACCAAATTACCGTCATTGCGTCAGGAAGCGACCCTGCACAAAGAGGCCGAGACCGCCCGGCCCTTGTTAATGGCCCAGCGGAGCCGCATTCACGCGGCACGCAGCCGCGTGGATCTGGCGAAAAAAGATTATTACCCTGATTTCAATTTGGGTGTGGCCTATGGATTTCGTAGCGGCACTAATCCGAATGGCAGCTCACGAGCGGATGTGGCCTCGTTGCGATTCAGTATGAGTTTACCTATTTACACGGGCACCAAGCAGGACAAGGCGATGGATCAGCGTAACAGTGAACTGCTGCAGCAGAACTATCGTTTGCAGGATGCGCGTGAACAGGTGCAGTCACAAATCTCACAGGCGATGGCCGATTACCGGCGCGCCAGTGAGCAGGTTGTGCTGTTCAAAACCGGGATCATTCCCCAGGCCCGGCAGACGGTGAACTCCATGCTGGCCGGTTACCAGGTGAACAAGGTGGATTTTCTCAACCTGGTGCGCACCCAGATCACACTTTATAACTATGAAATTCAATACTGGCTGTCCTTCAGTACGGCACAGCAGGCCCTGGCCACACTGGAATCAGTGGTAGGCACCGATGCGATTTATGCAGGAGACAATTCATGAATAAGAATATCATCATAGCCATTATCACACTGGCGTTGGGTCTTGGCGCCGGGTACTGGCTGGCAGGGAAGCAAAAGGGGCCGGGCATGAACAGCGCTACCAAAGGGGGGGCACAAAAAGGTGAGCGCAAGATCTTGTTCTACCGCAGCCCCATGAACCCGACGGTGACCTCAAAGGTACCGGCGAAGGATAATATGGGCATGGACTACGTCCCTGTCTATGCTGACAGTGTCGGTGGTGCAAAGGAGCCGGCGGGTACGGTGACAATCGATCCGGTTACCGAGCAGGACATTGGTGTGCGCACCGCGCGCGTCGTACGTCGTACGCTGTCACGAGAGATTCATGCTGTAGCAAGGGTAACCTATGATGAAGAGCGGCTGGCGCGCCTGCATCCCAAGACCGAAGGCTGGATTGATAAGCTTTATGTGGACAAGACAGGCGAGCCGGTTACCAAAAACACCGTCCTCCTGAGTTTTTATTCACCGCAACTGGTATCGAGTCAGCAGGAATACCTGCTGGCCTTGAAAAACAATGAAGCGCTGAAAGACAGTCCTTTTGAGGATATTCGTAAAGGGGCGCGGGATTTGGTGGTCAGCTCCCGTGAGCGGCTCGAATTGCTGGATGTACCGGAGCAGCAGATTATCGATCTGGAAGTGACGCGTAAGGTTAAAAAGAATCTGCAGATTCATTCGCCTTTCAATGGGATCGTTATGAAGGTGGGTATTCGTGACGGGCAGTATGTTACACCGGCTACCGAGCTGTACATGCTGGCGGATCTGAGAAAGATCTGGGTGTATGTGGACGTTTACGAAAATAATATGCCCTGGGTCAGATTGGGTGATACCGCCAGGATGACCGTCGAGGCCCTTCCCGGCAAGGTGTTCACCGGCAAAGTGACTTACATTTATCCCTACATGGAGAGCAAGACCCGCACTAACCGAATTCGTCTGGAATTCGATAACCGGGATCTCGAACTCAAACCGGAGATGTATGCCAAGGTTACGCTGCAGGCAAACCGGCAGGTGAATGCCGTGGTGGTGCCCTCTGCAGCCATCGTGCGTTCCGGCTTCAGCGATCAGGTCTTTGTGGTGCGTGCGCCAGGAAAGTTTGAGCCGCGCAAGGTGACTCTCGGTGTGAGTGCGGAAGGTCTGACCCAGATCCTTTCCGGCGTCAAACCGGGTGAAGAAGTGGTGACCTCCGCCCAGTTCCTGATCGACTCCGAGTCCAACCTGCGTGAGGCCACAGCCAAAATGATGGAAGTCATGCCAGCCAGTGCTGACAAGACGGGTGCTAACAAGACCGGTGGCGACATGAAGGGTATGAATGACATGAACGGCAAGCAGAAGTAGGGAGAAAATCATGATAGAAAAAATTATTGATATGTCCCTGCGGGACAAGTTTTTGGTGCTGCTTGCTACCGCACTGCTGTTTCTCGCGGGTCTCTATGCGCTGAAGAATACGCCGCTGGATGCGATCCCTGATCTGTCCGATGTGCAGGTGATCGTGTTTACCTCGTTCCCCGGACAGGCGCCACAGGTGGTGGAAGATCAGGTGACCTATCCGCTGACCACCGCCATGCTGGCGGTACCCAGGGCCAAGGTGGTGCGGGGTTATTCCTTCTTTGGCCTCTCCTTTGTCTATATCATTTTTAAGGATGGCACGGACATGTACTGGGCGCGTTCACGCGTGCTGGAATATCTCAACTATGTGAGTGGCCGTCTGCCACCCGGTGTCAACCCGACTCTCGGGCCGGACGCGACCGGCGTGGGCTGGGTGTATGAATATGCCCTGGTGGACCATACCGGCAAGCATGATCTGGCGCAACTGCGATCCATCCAGGACTGGTATTTGCGCTATCCCCTGCAGACGGTGCCGGGCGTCTCTGAAGTGGCTTCCATCGGCGGTTATGTCAAGCAATATCAGGTGGAAGTCGATCCCAATGCGCTCCTGCATTACCACATTCCGCTGTCTAAAGTGAAGCGGGCCATTCAACGTTCCAATAATGATGTTGGTGGCCGCCTGGTGGAAATGGCCGAGACCGAATATATGGTGCGGGGGTTGGGTTATATCAAATCCATTGCCGATCTGAAAAGTATTCCCGTAGGCGTGGACAAAAACGGGACCCCCATTCGTCTGCAGGATGTCGCCCATGTGCAATTGGGGCCTGAGCTACGCCGTGGCGTGGCTGAACTCAATGGCAAGGGCGAGGTAGCCGGTGGCGTGATTATCATGCGCTTTGGTGAAAATGCGCTGGCGACGATTCAGGGCGTGCGCAAGAAACTGGAGGAACTCAAGCAAGGGTTGCCTAAAGGGGTGGAAATTGTACCGGTCTATGATCGGGGCGATCTTATCGAACGGGCAGTGAATAATTTGAAAGACAAGCTGTTCGA
>DRJN01000353.1 GCA_011052165.1 Gammaproteobacteria bacterium | reverse complement strand
CACGTCCAAGACGCAGAAAATTATAATACTGCCCGATGATCTGATTTCCGGGGCGAGAGAAGTTAAGGGTGAAGGTGGGCATATCGCCACCCAGGTAGTTGACGTGAAAGATCAACTCCTCGGGCAAGTGTTGACGGTCACGCCACACCGCCCAGCCGACACCGGGGTAAACCAGGCCGTATTTGTGACCGGATACGTTGATGGAAACAACATTCGGCAGACGGAAATCCCAGCGCAGGTCTGGATGAATAAAGGGTGCGACGAAGCCCCCGCTGGCCGCGTCGATGTGCAGAGGCACCGCCAGGCCATGCGCAGCATTATGGCGCACCACAGCGTCATGGATAGCCTCGATCGGTTCAAACTCACCGGTAAAGGTAGTCCCCAGAATGGCGACCACGCCGATGGTATTTTCATCGATACGCGTCGTGACCTCTTCGGGTTCAATGACGTAACGCCCCTCGCGCATCGGAATGTAGCGCGGTTCGACCTCCCAGTAACGACAGAACTTTTCCCAGACTACCTGCACATTGGCGCCGAGAATCAAATTGGGTTGACCGGCAGGCTGACCGGCGGCCTCCCGGCGCTTGCGCCAGCTCCACTTCAACGCCATACCGGCGAGCATCACCGCCTCACTGGAACCCAGCGTGGATACCCCCACCGTCTCTGCCTCTTCGGGGGCATTGAACAGGCGCGCCACCATATTCACACAGCGCGTCTCGACTTCCGCCGTCTGTGGATATTCATCCTTGTCAATCATGTTTTTGTCAAACGTCTCACTCATGAGGCGCTCAGCTTCGGGTTCCATCCAGGTAGTCACGAAGGTAGCAAGGTTAAGACGCGCATTACCGTCAAGCATTAACTCATCGTGGATCAGACGGTAAGCCGTCTCGGGTGGCATCTCCCCCTCGGGCAGCGTATACCTGGGCACCGGTTCAGTCATGGCGCGCGAACCATAGGCAGGGCTGAGTGCAAAATCAGGAAGCAGTTTTTTGACCATAGTGATTACTCCGTGTCGATAGCCCACTCGGGGCGACGCCAGTGATACAGTAACTGTGGTGCCGCCAGCATCGCCACGAGAATACCAAGCATCGCCAGCGCATAAGGAACGGCACCCATATCAGTACCCGGTGGCAGAAAACCAATAAGGAAACAGGCAAAGGTGGTGACAAAACCGGTGCCCGCGACCAGCCACAGTCCCCATCTACGCCCGCCGGGAATTCGGTAGGGCCGCGCGGTGTCGGCGTGCGTATAACGCAGGCGAATCGCAGTGGCAAACAGCATCAGATACATGACAGCATAGAGGATGACGGCCGCCGAGGTGAGCAACAGAAAAGCACTATCCACGGAGGGTACGACCAGAAACACCAGCGCCACCCCACTCATCAGGCCTGCCTGCACCATTAAGAGGTTGCGCGGCACACCCTGGGCATTCGTCGCCTGCAGTACGGGGGGCAAATTACCGGCACGCCCGGCGGCCCACAGCCCCTTGACCGGACCCACCACCCAGGTACTCACCTGCCCCGCCGCACCCAGCGCGACCAGCAGCGCAACGGGCGGCAGCAACCCGCCTAGATGCCAGGTGCCGAGCAACACCTGCAACGCCTGCACCGTGCCGGAAACCAGATCCAGTTGAGCCACGGGCAACACAGCCGCCACCGCCAGTCCGCCGAGCAATGTCAGCACGAAACCAAGTACAGCAGCGGAGAATACGGCAATGGGATAGTGACGCCGCACATTGCGCACCTCCCGGGCATGACTGGCCGAGACCTCGATGCCGACCACACCAAAAATAAAACTCAAAAACAACACCAGGCTCTGCCTGGCATCCTTCAATGGCAACCAGTTGTCTGCCGTCATCGACAGATTTAAATGCAACGGATGTCCCTGAACACCATAGCACAGCGCCAGACCAATCAGCAACGCCGCCGGTAACAGGACGCCAGCGCCGAGACACACACTGGAAATTAAACCGGAAGCGCGCATACCCCGCAGGTTCAACAATGTGGCAATCCAGTACACCGCAAGAATCACCGTGACAATAAAGATGCGCGAACCGGCCAGTGCCGGGTTGATCGCATAAGCCAGGCTCGCGGCCACGTAAGACAGAATCGAGGTAATACCGAACAGACTTTGCACCCACTGCAACCACACGGCGGTGAGTCCCCAACGCGTGCCGAAGGCCTCCTCAACCCAGTGGAAAACACCGTTCTTCGGCCAGGCGGTGGCGAGTTCCGCCGACACCAGAGCAATGGGAACGAGAAAGGCAAACACCGTGATGGTATTGAAAAATACCATCCTCATGCCGGTATCAGCCATCATCGGCATATTGCGCAAGGTCAGAAATAACGCTGCCGTCATCAACGTCAACGTAAGCACGCCGATGTGAGCGTTCTGCTTAGTGCTGTATGATTCTGGTCTGGTCATGACTCATGCTCTGTTCTATTCTGTCTATGTCTACTCGTGGCATTGGCGTAAATGTTGAACCTGTAAGCCGCACGCATGTCAATTAGGTCAGCACCTGCGTTATAGTACGGGATCGGTTGTTGGGATGACGCAAAGCCCGTTTTATTGTCCGTCATCCATTGTATTAATCTGTAACGTACTGATGGGTTTCGCTTCGCTCTACCCATCCTACTGTTTTTCGTGGCAAGCCACGGGGAATTAAACCCAAAGAGAT
>DRJN01000352.1 GCA_011052165.1 Gammaproteobacteria bacterium | reverse complement strand
TTTAGTTTTTTCTCAAGCAGCGCTCGCTTCTCCGGCGGCAGACTCTTGATACGCGCTTCCAGATTCATTGATCTTCCTCTGGCAAGCTCTCCAGCTCGTCCAGGATACCTTCCACCCTTTCATGGATATTACCCAAACGATCCTGCTCTATCCTGGATGCCTGTTCGGCGATGGTCGGTAATTGAAAAAACGTGACTAAAGGAAACTCCGTGCGCAAGACTGAATTGATTCGCAGGATGGCTTTGATCACCAGCAACGAATGGCCGCCCAAATGGAAGAAATTGTCATGAATTCCTACCTGCTTTATTCCGAGAACCGTCATCCACAGCTCCGCCAGTATCTTCTCGACCGGAGTCCGTGGCGTTACTGGTTTTTGGCCCGGATCCGGGTTGTTCAGGTTTGCTGCCGGCAATGCTTTTCGATCCACCTTGCCATTCGGGAGTAACGGCAATTGCTCCATAAAAATAAACGCCGAGGGTATAAACGCACCCTGCAAATAGTAGCCAAGATCGGTGCGCAGTTCCCCAGCTGTAATACCGGAATTCTTTTCCGGCACCACATACGCAACCAGAGCGCAGTTATCTGATTGATCTTTTTGAGTAATTACCGTGCAATCATGGATACTGTCATGCAGGGAAAGCGTAGCTGCCACTTCAGCAGGCTCAATACGTATACCGCGAATTTTCACCTGCTCATCAAGACGACCCCGTATTTCAAGTTTGCCGTCAGGCCGGTAACATCCGCGATCCCCGGTAAAATACAGCATATCCTGCTCGTCATCCCGGAAAGGATTCTTTATAAATCGTTTCCGGTTCTCCGCCTCGTTATTCAGGTAGCCCAACGTCATAAATGGCGTGCGAATAACAATCTCGCCTGTTTCTCCGATACCACAAAGTTGCCGGTTACGCCGAAGCACCAGGGCCTGCGTCTGTGGTAAAGCATCACCAATTAACTGTATTCCGTTCTTAATCTCACCATCCAGAAGATGGAAACATTTCACCAGCGCTGTTTCAGTAGCGCCGTATAAATTCACCATCATGCCGCTTACCGGAAAGGCGGCACGCCACTGCTGAACCAGCACATCTGTCAGTGGTTCGCCGGCCACAAATAACCAGCGCAATGAATGGAGCGATGCTCCTTCATGCCTGCTTTCCAGCCAGAGCCGGATCACTGCGGGTACACTGTGAATGACGGTAATAGCCTCGCGCTCAACCCACTGCAGGATATTGACCAGGTCTTTGTCCTCAGGCAGACAAACCGTTCCACCACTCGTCAGAGGAAGAAAGATATCCCGCAGGACAACATCAAATGACAGGGCCGTCAGCTGTGCAACACGATCACCCGGCCCTACAGCGAATTTGTCGCGCTGCCAGCAAAGAAAGTGACTTAAACTCTTGTGGCATCCCAGAACCGCCTTTGGAATCCCTGTCGATCCCGACGTGAAGAAAATATAAGCCGGGTCGTTGGCGCCTGGCTCCGTGAAACCCGTTACGCCTGATTCACAATCTGAAATTACTCCGTCCAGACACCCCGTTTCAGCATTTACGTGCAAGGTCTCCAGCCCGGCATGCAATGCTGTATCACCATCGATATTCAGGATCATGCGGGCACGCGACTCTCTGAACATTATTTCCTGTCGACCAGGCGGCAAACTATTGTCTACAGGAAGAATCACACCGCCAGCCCTTAGCACGGCCAATAGACTTGCGATCAATCCAAAACTGCGACGACCGAAAACCGCAATGACATCCCCTGGTTCAGCGCCCTGAACATGTAGCGTTGCAGCCAATCGGAGCGAAGCCTTGTTCAGGTCGTCATAAGTCCAGTTTTTATTATTCTGGCTAACGGCAACGTTGTCCGGCAACCGTGCAGCTATGCCGGCGAATATTTCGGGTATTGTTTGCTGCTGCGGTTCATCCAGGATAACCGTGGGATCCGGTAGCAGCTTATGTGACTCAGGTGTGACAAGCGAATAAGACTGTATCGTTTGCTCGGGCATAGCAACAATCTGTTCGAGGAGGTGCTGGAACTGCTGCAACAGACAGCGCATGCGATCTGAATCTAACATGTCTGTCCGGTAAGCCAGCTCCAGTTTGAGCTGGCCATTTACAAGACGAATGTAAAGCGTAAACGCAAACTTGGATAACTTCTGGCTGAATTTCTCGGGGGAGATTTTCAAGTCGGGGGAACCGAATACACCGCTATTATCATCCCTCTCCACATGAAAATTAATCAGAACATCAAATAGCGGGTTTCGGCTCAGGGCCCGCTCCGGTCGTAACTCTTCAACCAGCTTGTCAAATGGCAAATCCTGGTGAGCATAGGCTCCCAATGCCACTTCCCGTACCCGTTTCAGCAGCTCCATAAACGTCGGATCGCCGGACAGGTCAGTGCGCAATACCAGGGTGTTGACAAAAAATCCAATCAGGCTCTCAGTATCAACCTTGTTGCGTCCTGCTATCGGGCTACCCACCACAATGTCGTCCTGCCCGCTGTAACGCTGCAGCAACATCTGGAATGCAGCCAACAGCGTCATGAACAAGGTTGCCCCTGCCCGCTGACCCAGCTCCTCCAGCCTTTCTGTCAGTATTGCCGGTAAGTCGCAATACTGCTCCTCCCCCTTGTAACTCTGTCTCGCCGGGTATGGCCGGTCTGTCGGAAAATTCAGTACCGACAGGTCCTTTAACTGTTCCTGCCAGTACGACAGCTGTTCCGCCAGCACCTCCCCCTGCAACCATTCACGGTGCCATATTGCATAGTCCGCGTACTGTACCCGCAACGCGGGCAGAGGCGATGGTTCACTCTGACAGCAGGCGCCGTACAACACCGACAGCTCTCCCATCAGTACGTACATTGACCAGCCATCGGAGATAATATGATGCAGGGTCAGTACCAGCACATGTGTCCTTTCCCCAAGCCTTAGCAACCTGGCACGCAAAAGCGGGCACTGCGCAAGGTCGAACGGGACGTTATACTCGGACTGAATCCGCTTTTGCAGTTCTGCCTCCTGTTCCTGTTGCGGTATACCGCCGAGATCATCCACCGGCAACGGCACCTTTAATTCCGTTGCGATCAGCTGTACCGGGTTACCCTCCTCTACCCCGAAGCGCGTGCGCAATACCTCATGGCGATCCACAAGCGCATTCAGCGCTGCCTCCAATGCTTCCACGTCCAGCACACCTTCCAGGCGAACTGCTGACGGAATGTTGTAAACCGGGCTGCCTGGCGCTAATTGATCAAGGAACCATAAACGCCATTGGGTAAAAGAAACCGGGCTGGGAGAGAAGTTTTCTCTACGAACAATTTCAGTTATTTCTTCTAACTCAGACAGTATACTTTCCAGGTCCCGGTCGTCCGCTTTTTCCATTTTTGTATTAATCACTATCCGCGATATTCCCGCGACAGTCGGATACTCAAAGAATGTCTGCAATGCCAGGTCTATCTGAAAGACGGATTTAATACGTGATATCACTTGCATCACCAACAACGAATGCCCGCCCAACTGAAAGAAATTGTCGTGGATACCGACACGATCAAGCCGTAACAGCTCGCACCAGATTGCAGCCAGTTCTTCTTCAAACGGGGTACCGGGAGCGACATACTCTGTGTCCAGTGACTGGGCCGGATCCAGGGCAGAAAGCGCCTGTTTGTCTACCTTGCCATTGGGCGTTAACGGGAAGGCATCAAGTGTGATGAAGGCGGTGGGCACCATGTACTCGGGCAGTGTTTTCTTCAGACAGTCCCGTAACGTGGTCCTGAAATCTTCAGCCACCTGACCGGTCACCACATAGGCCACCAGGCGTTTTTCTCCTGCCTCCTCTTCTCTCACCATCACAATACTGTCCCGCACCTGCGGGTGCCGGCTCAAAGTTGTTTCGATCTCTCCCAGCTCTATCCTGAATCCGCGAATCTTGACCTGGTCATCGTTCCTGCTTACAAACTCGATGTTGCCATCGGCGCGGTAACGAACCAGGTCCCCGGTCCTGTACAGACGCTCCCCCAGGGTGCCGGGCAAGGGATTGGAGATGAAGCGCTCCGCTGTCAGTTCCGGACGATTAAGGTAGCCCCGGGCCAGCCCGTCGCCGCCAATATAGAGCTCCCCCACCACGCCGATCGGCACCGGCCTTAACTGTGCATCCAGAATATACACCTGGGTGTTGCTGATCGGGCGACCGATGGGAGGGGCCACATGACCTGCGGCAATATCAGCCCACGTAGTTTCAACTGTAGACTCAGTGGGACCGTATAAATTTATGAAACGATACGGTAAGGCTTCCGTCGGGCCTTTTGTTAATTTATCACCGCCTGCCAGTAGTATACGCAGTACAAGACCCACAGGCTGGTTAAGATCTATAAGTAAGGTTGCCAGCGGAGTTGGCAAATAACTTACTGTAATTTTGTTACTGGCATACCAGTCCAGAAGCAGATCGGGTGACAGGCGAGTTTCTTCATCAGGAATATACAGGCTTGCACCGGCGGTAATCGTTGGCCATATATTGGCAACCGAAGCATCGAAAGCCGGACCTGCTATCAATGTTGCACGATCCTGTGGAGAGGTAATGATGTGCTTGTGGTACCACGTCACCAGGTTGACGAGGCTGCGGTG
>DRJN01000351.1 GCA_011052165.1 Gammaproteobacteria bacterium | reverse complement strand
TTGCAGACATTCGCAAGTAAACGAATTCCTGTCAGGATGGGGCGACCCATAATAAGCATTACCTTCGATGATGTTCCGCGTACTGCAATGACTAACGGTGTCCCAATACTTGACAGGTGTGGTGTAAAAGCTACGTTTTACGTCGCAATGGGGCTTTCGAGGAGGGAAGACTCCTTTATCGGTCCGGAAGAAATCGTCGAACTCAGCCGTTGTGGTCATGATATTTCCTGTCATACATACAGTCACTACCGGTTGAACACAGGTACAGCGCAGAGCATGGCTGCTGATGCACAAAAAAATGTCCACGAGCTTTGTCAATTACTCGATGTTACATCCATAGATCATTTTTCTTATCCATTCGGGCAGGTGAATTTCAAGGCAAAAAGATTACTTGGTAATAACTATAAAACCCTGCGTAGCTCACGACCCGGGATCAATCAGGTATCTACAGACATGTATTTGCTGAGGGCAATAAGTCTTTATAGCGATAGGTTTGATAAAGAATCAATAAAACAAGTTATCAGGAAAGCGGAACACTCGGGAGGGTGGCTTATATTTTATACTCACGGTGTCTCGGATAATCCAGACGCCTATAGCTGTACGCCGGAACAATTTGAGTGGCTTCTGGATCAGTGTAAATCGTCGAAAGCGGAAATACTCCCAATATCAGAGGCGTACACGAGTATAATTGCAAATCATAATGACTGAATTGGATTTATCCATGGCGGTCATTGTGTTACCGCCGAGAGGCATTTTAACGCTATGAAAAAAAATGAAATATTCATTGCTATTGGTCCTCCCAAGACGGCAACCGGCTGGCTATACAAAACACTCAAACAACACCCGGATGTTTTTCTGCCGCTTGACAAGGAGATTCGATATTTCTGGGCGAGAGAATTCCTGGGGAAAAGCAATCTGACAAAAAAACTTTTTGGAAAGCATTGGCACTATAGAGGCAAAAGAAGATACCTGAAACGCAGGATAAAAAATCATCTTTCCAGCCTGGTAAGTGGGAGCGTAAATTTTCATGACATCTGGTGGGATTTCAAATATTTCTTTTCCACTGAAAATGACCGCTGGTACCTTAGCTTGTTTGACAAGAACAAATTATCAGGCGATATAACGCCGAAATATTCCGAGTTGCCGGAAAAAGCAATTGAGAAAATCAGCAGTTTATACCCCGATGCAAAAATTATTATCAGCTTAAGGTCTCCGATCGACAGAGAGTGGTCTCGGGCAAAAATGAATCTGATGAAGAAAAAGGGAATAGACGACTATACAAAGGTTGACATCTCCCTGTTTAAAGAAGAATTCAGAGATGACTTGCAGCATCAGGCAAATGATTACGTCAATCTTGTGAAAAGATGGAAGAAGTATTTTCCGGAAGAAAATGTCCTTGTGTTTTTTTACGAAGAATTACTGGATGATCCGAATAAATTATTAAACAATATTTGCAATTTTCTAAAAATTAAACCCATTGAATTTAAAGAAGCGACCAGAAAAGTAAACCCGGGCGTAAAGCAGGAAATACCTGTTTACTTTAAGCAACAGCTGATTGATTTGAATTATCCCTTTATGGTTAAAATGCCAGAGTACTTTGAAAGTGAATATCCAGCGCAATGGTTGAAGGAATGCGCGCGTGATACAGATATAGAGAGGAGATAGCAGGTGGTATACCACATGGAACGAGTATTGTTACGAGTGCTTATTGGGTTCGTCTTATTGATGGGGGGGGGCGTAAATACACGTGTATACGCGCATAGTCCGCATGATGTCGTAAAATCCATCGCCATATCTCCGGGCTATGTTAGAGATCGGACTTTGTTTATATACGTTTTGGATGAATTAAAAAGATCAATAGACGGCGGCTATTCCTGGAAAAACCTGGAAAACGGGCTGGATAACAGCACACTGGTCTCGGATCTTGTGGCTTCATCCGGGGATCCGGCCGAATATGAGATTTTCATCGCAACGCGTGGCAATGGAATTTATCGATCTGACAACCGTGGCGACAGTTGGCATCCTGTTAATACCGGGTTAGAGAACCTCAATATCCGCCGCCTGGTATTATCGCCGGATTTTGTTAATGACCGAACACTGGTTGCACTTCCTCAAGGTGATGGTCTTTTTGTTTCGAAGGATGGCGGAGATTCCTGGCACCAAATCGCTGCTGATGAATTCTTTGCTACTTCTGTTTCAGTTGTAAAAGACAAGGACGGGATCAGGTTACTTGCAGGAACTGATAAAGGCGCGATATACCTTTCAGATGAAGAGTTCGGTGATTGGTTAAAGCGCGGTGAAATCGCCGGGGCGGGCAAGATTACAGAACTCTCTTTACCGGTATATGAAAAAACTGACAACGAGTATGTGACCTATGCAGGTACGGAATTGAGTGGTTTATACAAGACGGTTGATCTTGGGAAGTCGTTTAGCCACGTTCAAATTTCTCCGTCGTTAAACAGTAAAAATGGTGCAATATATATCACCTCTATAAGTGCTATAAAAAACGAACGGGGCACGGCGGATATTTTTGTCACCACGTGGAATGAAGCAGCCTTTATTTCAGCCGATGGCGGTGAACACTGGAAAAAATTCGACAAGGGGCTGAAAAAGACCAGTCAGGCGGACGAATACAAAAACCCTCATTTTTTCAAGATTGCCGTATCGCCGGAGTATTCCAGCCACGGCAATGCATTTGTAGCGGGATTTTCCGGATTATTCAGAACCGATAACAAGGGTGAAACGTGGACTGAGCTGGAAACTCGCCCTGCCAGAAATATTGAAGGAATAGCGGTGTCTCCATCATTTCCAGGCGATCAATTGATTGCGCTGGCTGCTTATGAGGGTGGTACCTATGTTTCAACGGATTCCGGGAAAACATGGCGTACCCGAAACGTTGGATTAAGAAGTACCCACCTGTGGGATATCGCCGTCACAAACAACGAAAAAAAAGAACCGGTTATTTTTACGATTAGTAACAGGTCTTTTTTAACATCTGCGGGAAATTCATCAAGCTGGTCGAGAAATGAAATTGCAGCATCGAAATACTGGAAGTATGTAAACGAAAATTTTGACGAGGGGTCAATTGTCACAAGATTAGCGCGCCGTTTCATTGATGGCCCGGATTTCAGCTTCGCTATTCACATAGCCGTGTCACCCGAGTTTTCGACAGATGCAACAGTTTTTCTGGGTACCCGCTACAAAGGTATTCTAAAAACTACAGATGGAGGTGCCAGTTGGATAAACCCATGGCAGGCGGGCAAAGGATGGATTGCTTCATTAAAGGTTTCTCCGAATTTTGGAAATGACCGGATTGTAGCAGCCTCTGTAAGAAGGAAAGGTTTTTACCTGTCGACCGATGCCGGAAAAAGCTGGCAATCAAGAAACGAGGGTCTGTCTCCGCTGGCGGTCGAATACAAAAATCTCGGGTCATCGGTAATCGAGTTTTCACCGGAATTTTCTGAAGATGGCAGAATATATTTTGGAACAGCCGATGCTTTATATCTTTCGATGAACCAGGGCCGGAGTTGGAAAAAATTAAATGTAACCGGCGAGGGGCGACGGGAATTTATTAATGCTATTGGCATATCTCCCGATTTTTACAATGACGGCACAATTTTGGTGAGCATTAAAGGACGAGGATTGTTTAAATCAACTGATAAAGGTAGCTCATTCAGCGAAATAGCGCCTGATTTGATCCTCAATAACGAGCTCTTGAAGTTGATCCGGTTTTCGCCGGCATATGCCAGGGATCACACAATTTTTGCAGCAAGCCCTGAAGAGGTGTTTGTCTCTTATGACGAAGGACTCTCCTGGTCAATGTTGGAGCGCCCCGTTCGTTATGAAAATACCAGGGACAATACTACCTATTACGGGAAATGGAAACGTCGTGGCAACAACAAATTCAGCGCATTGAATATTCATACTTCCGATGTTCCAGGCGCCAGGGCGATATTTCGTTTTGTCGGCAAGCAGGTCACCTGGTTCGGACCAAAGTCCGACAAATACGGCATGGCAAACGTCTATCTTGACGGGAAACCGGTAGGCAAGGTCGATCAGTTTAGTAGCGAACAGAAAAATGTTTCGCCGATATTCACGATCGGAGAGTTATCCAAAGGCGCACACACTCTTACAATAGAAGTTATTGATGAGAAGAATAAGAATGCATCGGGTCATTACATAGCTATCGATGCATTCGAGGTTATCTAGCTATTGTCAGTAAAGGTCGAATTGCATTGGTTGTAATGGAATCAGAGGTTCCATAGTAAGAGGGGTATGATTTAGTGTCGGCGAATGTAGTAAACACTTTACGCCTGAGGGCGTTTACTACATTTCTTTCTTTAAGTGCATCCCTTGCTCTTGCGGCCCTCATTTTTAGGGTAGTCAGATCATGGTCGGGTCGCGATTACATAGGCGATAGCAGCTTTTTAATTGTTTCCTATATTACGTACCACTTTGTTGACGTAAGGTTATTGCCGATATTAGCCTTGTCTGCGGCAATCGTTACGATCCTGTACTGGATTTCCAGGCGTACCGGCAAGCAGCTACTGCTCCCGAATTTTATTGTAATTCCGGTTTTTCTTCTGACCTTTCTTTTTGCCGCCGGTATCTTGTTTAAACTGGTATCTCCGGTAGACCGGCTGGTATCTGCAACCACTCTCTCAGACAAGGATTTTATAGCGCTTTTTGACCTACAGAATCCATCCCTCAGTAAAGTACGTATCTCTTACGAGAACCAGGATTACCAGGAGGCCCAAAATCGACTGCTCGACTACTTCCAGTCCCGTTTCAGGGCACACTCTGAAACGGTTCGTGAGCGTGTCGATCCGAAGCAAGTGCTGAAAACCGCCAATCTTGCATTAGAGCATTCATTTACTATCAAAGGCCGTACGAAAATGTTTCCGGATAATATTGGCTGGCATCCGGAACTCTCGGATGACCGGGAGTGGACGTATTTGTTGAACAGGACCCTTTGGTTCGATGATCTTGTCACAGCCTCTCTCCTCACTGATGACAGGCATTACACCGATGAATTTTCCAGGCAGTTCAAGGATTGGATTGCCGGCAACCCGCTTCCCTTATGGATAAACGAAAGAAACCCCGCCTGGCGACTAATTGACACGGGCATTCGACCGTACAGTAGCTGGATTGAGGTATTCAAGTTGCTTGTGAACTCTCCTTATGTGGACGACGAAACCAGGCTGCTGATGCTTAAGAGTCTCCATGACCATGCGCAGTACTTGTTCTATTTCCAGACAAGCGGGACAAATCATGTGCTTATTGAGAGTAGAGGCCTGTTAAAACTGGCCAATGAATTCCCTGAGTTCAAGAGGGCCGGGCGGTGGCGGGAAGTCGCGATCAGGCGTCTGGAGTCAGAGATCCGAAAGCAGGTCTACCCTGATGGCGGGCACGTCGAGTTAAGCTCTGATTATCATGTTCGGTCCCTGAACCATTTTGTGTTTCCCTTGCGTCAGACTTCAGGTCCTGAAGCGCATGTCGCTCCAGGATACCGGGAAAAGGTCGAGGCGATGCGTGACTTTTTGTTCTATACGCTGAAACCTGACCTGCGGTTACCTTTACTGAATGATACAAACACCAGGGATATCAGTAAAAAATTGTTAAGCGAAGCCAGAACAGACCATCGCGGAGACCTTCTCTTCATCGTTACACAGGGTGCAGAAGGGGTGCCTCCTCCCGTTCGTTCACGAGCCTTCGAGGATAGCGGCGTATACGTGATGCGCAGCGACTGGACGGAATTGGCACAGTATCTCATTTTTGATGCAGGTCCATACGGTGGTTGGCACGGGCACGAAGACAAACTGAGTTTTGAATTAAGCGCATATGGAACACCTATGATTGTCGACGGAGGCGCCTATCGTTATTCCGGTGACAAATTATATCGAGCATATTTTGTTAGCAGCGCCGCACACAATACCGTTCTTATTGACGGACGGGGACAGAGCCGCCGCTTCATTGAGGCGAATAAAAGACCGGAACGCGCCGACGAGGCCCAACGAAATGAAAGCAATCTGTGGTTTAGCGACGAAGAAATCGATTATGTTTCCGGCATTTACCGTGATGGTTACTCAGATATGCAAAATTCAGGTTCAGGTGATCCTGTCATCGACAAGTCAGTCACGCATCGAAGAGATATCGTGTATATAAAGAACGATTATTTTGTTATTGCCGATACCCTGTCCGGCAGCGGAACACATGATGTGGAATTACTTTTTCATCTTCCGCCTGAAAGTCTGCCGCAAATAGCCGGTGAATCGGTGAATATTCGGTACCCGAATGAAGCGACGCTGGAAATACTACCAAAGGGGCAGGGTCAACTCGATATCTTTATTACCGCTGGACAACGAAAGCCGATCCAGGGGTGGTTTTCGTCCGAAAAATATGAGGCGGTCCCTGCGCCGGTTGTGGCTATGAAGTTCAGGGCGAAACTGCCAACCACCCTATACACCGTATTGGTACCTTCGCCGGCCGCGGCCGTAACCGAAAACAGGTTTCATGTAAATAATCTTGCAGTACTGGACACAAACTGTGAAAGCACTAAAGTGTGCCTTGAAATAACCAGCACAAAATCGGTAGACCGAATCACCTTTCCGTCCAGCGATATGGCGGGTCGGCTGAGCTATTCTAAAAAAATAAACTCAGGTGAACCGGTCAGTTTTGAACGACGAGTTCGGGAAGCCGGCACAGGTGACGGACCTCATAATAAATGAGGTCCATTTTTCGGGTCCTTGGGAAAATCAGGTTTTTTGTAAAGTCCGGTTAAGTGCTTTTGGTTAATTCACGAAGCAAAGTTTCGCCATAGTCCCAGCCACTCAGATTGTGACCCGTAAGCGATTTGATTGCGTTTTTTTCCGGTAAGTACACGGATCTGAGGTATTCGATATCTTCGGCTTTAATGGCGGAGCCTGACAAGAAGTCAAACCGGTCCAGCAAGCCGCCCGCTTTTGAGTGGGCAAGTTTTTTGGAAATATGGCCGGCATAATAGTTGAACACGATCCGTGTCCACCCCCAGCTTCGATGGATACGTTTGCCCGGAAGCTCAGGCTTAAAGGAAGGGTCCAGGCCAAGGTATTCATAGGTATCGGTGAGTGTCTGGTCCCAGTTATTTTTAATTTGATCTTCAAAGAAGATAACGCGGAATCGATCTGAGGGGATATGCTCCATCCAGACTTTGAGATACCCGGCATATAAACCATATTCCACAATGCGCATTTTCGGGAACCTGGTAGCAACCTCTTTTAGACCGAGTAACGGCGATGCCGACCCTTTTTTCATCCAATGTAAATACGCGGATATGGCCCGGTGAACAGGGTCACGCAGAATAACAATAAATTTAGCGTCGGGAAAATATTGAGAGATTAATTCCGGAATTGGTGGCAGTGATTCATCGAATTCAATCTGATCGGACTTGTTATGCCAGTAAGGAACGTGATCATAAAAATAGGTAGTAGAGGCTTCGCCGATAAGTTTGTCGGGATCCAGCCCATCAAAGAAATCGAAATACCAGTCATTACCTTTATCGTATAGTTCAGCTGAACCAAAATAATGGAGCTCTTTCTGTGAAGGCAGTGAAGTTTCCGGGTGCTGGTCCAGCATTTTCCATAACCAGGTAGTACCTGCCTTTTGTGCGCCGATAAGAAAAAAAGCCGGCGCATTCCTCTCTAACGGCTTCAACGAGCTTGTCTCCTGCAGGTTGTGTTTTGGCTAAAGGTAATTGGATTGTGGGTCATATGCGTAAAAGGATATAATAAAAAGAGAGTCGTGGGATGATATTTTAGATACCGAACCCACATATTGGCAAAACGAGTGCGCCAGGCGGCTTGTAACGGGGGTGGTTGGAACTCAATGGTAAAATTAAGCGTAATTATTGCGTGTTTCAACGAGGAAGCGACGTTAGCCGATCTGCTCGAAAGCCTGGCTTCCCAGGAATGGTCCAAGCCGTGGGAGATAGTCTTTGTTGATAATCGTTCCACTGACAATTCGCTGGCTATTGCGAAGGAATACCGGAAACGCCTGCCGAACCTGAAAATTGTCGACGCTTCCGGGAAGCAGGGCAAGCCATTTGCGCTGAATAAGGGCATCACGGTCTCGGAGGGGGCGCTGATCGCTTTCCTCGACGCGGATGACCTGGTAGCCCCGGGCTGGCTTCCGGTAGTCGGGAAGGCGCTGGAGGAGCACGAACTGATCGCTACCCGCACGGATGTGGAAACGCTGAACGACGAAAACAACAGGCGCTACCGGGGTAACGTACAGGCTGAAGGTGTATTGCAGATACATTACCCACCCTATCTGCCGCACGCTTCCGGCGGAACGATCGGTATCACGCGTGCCTTGAACGATAAAATAGGCGGTTTCGACGAGTCTCTGCGATGTCTTGAGGATACGGATTATCTTTGGAAAGCGCAGTTGGCGGGGGCAACATTACATTACGTCCCTGAGGCGGTTGTGCAGGTGCGCTTTCGGGACGATCTGCGCGGAATTTATCGGCAGAGAAGGGCCTATGCCGAGTACAACGTATTTTTGTCCAGGCGGTACCGCTCGTATGGCGATCCCATGCCCCATCCCTGGCACAGTTACTTTAACGGATGGAAAAGGCTGCTTCTCAGTCTGAAAAAACTGAGACGTGCCCCTTCACGCGCAGACTGGGTGGGGAAGCTGGGCTGGATGGTCGGCCGAACCCGTGGCATTGTCAAATACCGGGTTCCGCCCGTTTGACAGGGGCAACTCAGCTCAGTGAACGCAGGTGGTCGGCCATGCGGAACGCCATCGCAACAATCGTTAACGTAGGGTTGTTAAAGCCGCTGGTGGGGAAAACGGAACTACCCGCGATATAAAGATTTTTGGTTCCGTGCACTCGACAGTTTCCATCAACGACACCGTGTTTTTGGTTATTGTGCATGCGCGTGGTGCCCATATGGTGCCAGCTTCCATTCGGATAGGTGACATCGGAAAGGCGCCTGGGACTCTCCCAGACGCCCTGTTCATCGGGGGCCAGGACCTGTACACGACCCAGGTCACTCCTTCCGATTTCGGCAGCAATGATTTCCTGGGCGCGTCTGATGCTCCGACGATCAAGGTCCGTAAGCTGCCAGTCAAATTTGATTTTGCGCTGTCCCAGCTTATCCAGTTCGTCACCGAGCGTCACCCGGCTCACAGGGTTGGGCGATTGTTCCGAGTGGCTGCGGACGGGGATGGTAATCCACTCATCGTCTCCGTCATCATTATTCCACTTGTCGCCATAGACCTGACGGAGGTCGTTCAGAATTTTTTTCAAGTGAAAACGAAAGTTGTCGGGTAACTTTCCCTCGGAAATTGCTGTGCTTATGTATTTCCACTCATATTGCAGTTTGACGGCAGCGCTGCGCTTCAGTTCGAGGCCGGACCAGGAATTCAATATTTTTTCCCTGGCGAGAACTTCGGGTTTTAAACCCAGACCTGCTCTGATTTCCGTTCCGTCTGCCGGTGCCCGCTGGTAAAATTCGGTATTGATCTTTTTGGGCAACAAAAGCGTCGAGGCAGGCAGGCCGATATGTTCCATGAAGTAGCGGCCAACCAGATCGTTCTGGTTACCAATATCGTTCAGCAGCAGAAGTCTGGCATTTTCCAGTCCGCCAGTGGCGACCACAAATAATTGCGCAGTAACATCAAATGTATTATCGCTTAACGTTTTTACGGTGACTTTGTCTACCGTCCGGTTAAGCGTGTCCAGTGCGATCTCGGTAACGTTTGCGTGGAGAATGGCGGATATATTGTCCGCAGTTTCTATGTCTTCACGGTACTTGTTTCCGAATCTCGTCGGGGGACTGTTCTGATAAACTTTGGTGACAACCCTACCATCTGCAAGCGGTAATATCGGGCGGTCTGATTCTTCGGACCAGTATTCGGAGTCGTAGTTGAAAGGGCCGAGTTCGCATACTACCTGGGCCTTGACATAGTAGGGGTCCAGTTCTTTTCGTGAGAATGGCCAGCCGCTGTGGGGAACCCAGTCTCTTTTTTTGAACTCGTTTTCTTCCAGTGGCCAACAGCAGCCACCCCAGTGCCCGGTTGTACCACCAAAGTAGCGTAGTCTGGCGCTATCCAGGGGGTAATAGGGGAGGCCTACGATATCCCCGTCATAAAGTGATTGTGTATCGGCATCCGGTTCGAACCCGCCGCTCTCCAGCAGGCAGAGACGTTTTTTTGAATCTCTCAGTGCCCTGGCCAATGTGATCCCGGCGGCACCTGCTCCGATTATGCATATATCGAAGTCATAGCGTTTCCTGTCCAAGGTTCTTGCGTCTAGGAACATTGGAATCTTCCGCTTTCGTGGAATTGCTCACGCGGTGGACGGGTCCCGGAAGGCGGTGTTGCGGTTGCAATTACGACGGTTGCCGGCATCAGACGATAGACAGGGCGCAAAGCCTGGCCTCAGTACGGGCTAAAGCCCATCCTCTCAAAAATACGATGTTTTCACTCTGAAAATCATCTCTGATCATCGTGTTGAGATTGCTCCAGGAAAGTCCGTACAATCCGCCATTGTTTGTGCCGATACGTGATTCAACCAGGTTTAAAAGCTTACGCCTGGATTTTTCGCTGGGATACCTGTTCAGGTATTCCTTTCCGATAGCTTCCATGCTTTCCAGCAAAAGGGGTGTTTCCGAACTGTGATAGCCGGAGGGCGCCCGCGTTCCTGCTGTTGATACAATGGGTAGTCCCAATGCCTTCAGCGAAAATGCGCAGGTTGTGAATTTCAGTAGTCTACGTTTCGTGTAGTCCATTTTTGCACCAGTAGCGGGCTATTAATCCCGCACAGCAGGGTTTTCCCATGTGTCTCCGAATTTGTCAAGGACAGCCTTGCCGGCCAGCTCATTGGCCAGACGACCCGGGTGGGGGTCGAGGCGGTTGGCCCATAACTTTTGCGCCGGCTGGACCTTTGCCAGCACCGACCGAAGATCCAGGCAGGGAACATTATTCCGCTTACAGGTACTGGTGGCATGCTTGATAAGGAAACCAAAGGGATAGTTGTCCACTGACCCGTTTACCTCCAGCAGCCTCGGAAACATGACGACGCCGACAGGAATCGATTGTGCTTTTGCGAGCTTGAAAAAATCTTCCAATGCGGCGCTACCGGCCCGGGAAGCCTGACTGTCGGGGTCGCTGAAACGTTGAATAATATAGTCGTTATGACTTTTAACCAGCCCCAGACTGCCTTGCAGTGACTTCCATTTGGCATTGGCCAGATAATACAGCGCAGAATGTCTTTTCAGATAGCGCGTGAGGAAGTTTGAGGGCAGGAGACTGTAGGGTTTTTGCTCTGCGGCCTTGTCATGGCCCTCCACGTCGTTGACGAACCACTGGAGAAGCACAAAGTCGGGGGATATGTCTATAACATACTTTTTCAGTATTTCGACTTCGTCAATGGTCTCGGCACCAGGATGTCCGAAATTCAGAACCTCGTATCTGGCGCCGGATTCATTCAGGCTGTTTTCAAGAATGTTTGTAAGCCGATCGGCTGCCTTGATGCCCTGTCCGTAAGTTAGGGAATCCCCGATGACAGCGATACGGTAGATACCTTCGGGTTTCTCCCTGGAGAACTCACGTTCGCGAAAACCGTATCGATTGATAACGGGTGGGTGCAATCTGTTCCACGTGCGCGCGAAATAGCTACTGTTATCTACTGTCGTTGTTATGTCGCTGAATGCGAACCGGACAGCATATTCCGCAACGACAAGACTTATTCCCAGTGATACGGTCAGCAGTAGCAGTGTAGCGAATACTTGCCGGGTCTTTTCCCGTCCAGCTGATTTCAGCAGGACCCAGGTGCCGACCACCCCAACCACAGACAACAGGGTTGCGGCTTTGGCCAGGAAGTGCAGACCCCTGTAGCCGGGATCGGCGACAAGCAGAGCGGTGACGGACGGGATAAAAACAGCAAGTCCGATAACGATATATCCCGGTACCCTCATGGTGTGTGTTTCCTCTGCTCCCAAAAATAAAGTGCCGGACTTTTCAAGGTCCGGCACTTTATACCCTATCGACTATGGTTTCAGGCGTCTTTATCGCTTTGGCGATTGCGCCTGCGGTACAGTGTGCCCAGAGCGCCAATCAACAACAGTGGCATCAGCGGATCCTTTGCCGTGCTACCAGCGGCATTCAGCGTACAGCCGCCACCACCGCCTCCGCCACTACTGCTACTGCTACTGCTACTGCTACTGCTACTATTACTTTGGGCAACTACTGCTTTGCCGACAGCAAGCGGATCGTCGATGCTGCTATTTGCAATACCGTCCAGGTCGGTTGCAGGGTCACCGTCGGTCAGTGTGATATCGATGGTTCTGGTGTCTATCTGAGTCCAGACGCTGGTTGGCAGTTCGCTGAAAACCCCGCTGTTGTCGATCTTGTAGAGTGCCAGATTGCTGCTCGGCAGGTCGGCGGAGAAGACCAGACGAACGGTGATGCTGTCACCCGGACTCGTGGTCGTTGTCGAGTAGCTCACGGTACCGAACGGGAAGGTGACATTGGCCGGACCACCGGTCGCTGTACCGGCAGCCACGTTGCTCAGCGTCTGGCCGGTACTGTCGATGACCACCGTATCGCCACTGGTCAGTGGCAGATCGTTGGCTGTCGAGGCATCCGTGGCCGTAGTGCCGGGTTCGAGCGCGTCGATTATGCCGTCGCTGTCGGAGTCGGTGGCATTGGCCGGATCACCGATTTCATTGGCGTCCGAAACGCCGTCGCCATCGGTGTCGCCGTTTACGCTGTTGGGATTCAGACCCAGCGCCGTGGCCTGGGCATCGGTGACGCCGTCGCTGTTGCTGTCGGTTTCACCGGTCGCGTTGACGGTGATGGGGATACTGACCGGAACGGATATACCGGCGCCACCCTGATCAGTAACCGTGATTTCTATGCTGTCCGAGCCGGCCGTTGCACCGGTGGCGTCATAGCTCACCAGCCCGTTGGCATCGATGCTGGCCGTTCCGCCTACGGTGCCGGCCTGCTGGCTTACGACGTAGGTGAAGGTATCGCCGACGTCCACATCGCTAACGTTCACCTGCACGGTACCCGTGGCTTCCTGGAACAGGATGATACCACCGGAAGTCAAGACGGGCGCATCGTTCACGTTTGCAACGATCACGGTAAACGACTGGGTATCGGTCAGATTACCTGCACCGGAATCGGTTATCACCAGATCGACGGGGTGGTTCCCAACCTCGGCATTGGTCGGTGTCCCGCTCAGGGTGGCTGTGCCATCGCCGTTGTCGGTCAGCGTCAGCCAACCTGGCAGAGTGGTTGCTGTGATGGCGTGGGTATCGGTTGTATCCGTGTCGGAGCTGGTAATACTGTACGTATAGGCTATGTCTTCGGTTGCCGCGGTCACCGCCGTGCTGGTGAAGCTCGGTGCCACATTGATGTCGGTAACGGTCAGTGTGAACGGCTGGGTGGCGGGTATGCTGCCATCTGTTGCGGACACGGTGACACTGATCGGAGAAGCCTGTGCGTCTACATCCGTCGGTGTGCCACTGATCACAGCTGTGGCGGCATTGATGTTCAGCCCGGTTCCGGTAGGGAGTCCGCTGATCGAATAGGCCAGGATATCGAGGTCAGGATCGGTAAAGTTACCGGATACGTTGAGTGGGCCGAAAGCTGCGCCCTCGGTTCCGGACTGTGCCGCGATCGATCCAACCGCAATGGGTGGATCGTTCACGTTGGCGACGGCCACGGTAAACGACTGGGTGTCGATCAGATTGCCCGTGCCGGAGTCGGTGACGACCAGTACGACCGCGTGGTTACCCACCTCGGCATTGGTCGGTGTTCCACTCAGGCTTGCAGTACCGCTGCCAGTGCTGGTCAGCGTCAGCCAGCCCGGAAGGGTGGTTGCGGTGATGGCGAGGGTATCCCCGACATCCGGATCCGTGCTGGTGATGCTGTAGGTATAGGTTATGTCCTCGGTCGCAGCTGTCACCGCCGTGCTGGTAAAGCTCGGTGCATCGTTGACGTTTGCGACGGTAATCGTAAACGGCTGGGAAGCGAACAGACCGCCCGCGTCCGTTACCACCAGATTGACGGAATGAGCACCCACATCGGCGTTGGTCGGTGTGCCGCTCAGGGTTGCCGTGCCGTTACCATTGTCGGTGAAAGCTGTCAACCAGGCCGGTGTTGTCGGTGCCGTGATGACACGCGTATCCCCGGTATCGGGGTCAGCCGTTGCGATGTTATAGGTGTAGACGGCATCCTGGGTGGCTGCTGTCACCGCCGCACTGGAAAAGCTGGGCGCCTGGTTGGGGGCGAGGGTGATGGTCACCGTAGCCGTGACGCCGTAGCCAAATTGATCTTCAACCGTGTAGGTGAAGGTCTCGGTGGTGTTTACAACGGTCGGTGTGTAAATAATATTGGTACCACTGCTGAAGTTAATGGTGCCGCCCTTGTCGCCGGGTCCGGCCGCCGTGATAGTCAGCGTGTCGCCATCCGGATCGCTGTCGTTGGCGAGCACGTCGAGTGCGACATTGGTGGTGCCATTGATAACATCAAACGGATCATTGCCTGCAACAGGTGGGTTGTCGTTGATCAGTACCGCGGCACTGAGGGAACCAACGCCTGCATTGGCCACAGCGACATCAACAATGCTGTCACCACCAAAGTCAGCGGATAGCAGTGGAACGGGTGCAGTGCCGGCGGCGAAGGTACCGCTGACAGCCGGGAAGGCGCCGGAGCCGTTGCCTTCCAGCACCATGACATTGTTGCTATCACGGTTGGCTATGATCAGGTCCAGGTCGCTGGTGCCGCCGACATCGGCAATGGCCAGGCCGCGCGGACTGGTACCGACGGTCGTATCTGTTTTGGTAAAGCCACCCACGCCATCAGCCAGCAGCACGCTGACCGAATTGTTGGCAACATTAGTGTCGGCATTGGTTACAACCAGGTCGGGAAAGGCGTCGCCATTCAACTCAACGACCGCAACGGTATAGGGTTTCGTAGTTGTCGTACTGCCTACCGTTACTGTAATTTGCCCGGCTCCGTCGTCGAATTTCCCGGTACCGTCACCTGGCAGTATCTGAACCGTGTTCGCATTGAAGTTGGTCAGCACGATGTCGGAGATACCGTCACCGGTAGCATCGGCAAATGTGACGCCGAAAGGCTGGTTGCCGACGGAGGTGAACGGTGAGCCTCCTGGCCCTGGCACCTGGATAAATTGGTTGGGCGTGCCCTCAATCAACTGGTTCAGGCGTACTGTGACGCCGTCCGTACCGGTACCGTCGACATTCATATTGCCCGTAATGATGTCGAGATCACCGTCGCCGTCGACGTCGCCGAGCGCGATAGAGCGGGGGTCATTACCCGTCGAATAATGGAGGGGGGTGGCGGCAAAAGTGCCGTCGCCATTACCCTTGAGGATGGCGATATCGTCATTGCCGGATACCGCCACGGCAATGTCCGGGATCATGTCGTTCCCGACCAGGTTGCCGATAGCTACGCCAAAGGGTTTCCGGTCCGCCCCAATGCCACTGGTGCCGTTGGGACCGGTGCCGACTTCCCGGTTGACTGGTGGATCAAATTGACCCAGGTTACCTGCTTTGCCCAGCAGAATACTCACGCTTCCGGCAGTGAAGTTGGCGGTCACCAGATCGAGGATAGCGTCGTTATTCAGGTAGCCAGTCGCCATTGCGGTGGGATTATCACCGGTGGTCAGCGTCTTTGCCGGCGCAAAATCCGGCGCCGCCTGGGCGCCTGCCGATAGAGCCAGCGCTACTGCGGCCGCGGTGAGCGTTAATATTCTATGAGGGGTGTTGTGTGCCATGGTGACTTCTCTCTTCGTCTGGTTTGCTATTAAAGACAATCAGCAATATCTAGGCCAATTAATAACTATATGATATTGTTACAAATTTAATATCGGTCTATTTTCTACTGTAAATAATTCCGACGTATACACGGGGTGATTGCCGTTTGAATTCATCGAATGAGCACGGAATATAACAATATTAATATATAAAATCAAGATGTTATAAGGCCTAAAAATGAATTTAAAGATATCCTGATGTTTTCGGGTACTTGCCATAAAATTTAGACACAATTTTTGACCAGAGTAGTTTCTGCGCAGTTTGAATTTCAGGAATATAAAGCAAGAACAAGCTATTAAGTTAATAATATGACGCTGAATCGTTATGTCGATAATATTTACAGATTAACCATTTTTGACCGCGTTTATTGAAAATGGGAGCTGTAGATGTCTTCAAGCGCCTGCTTCAATCGGGCGTCGCCACCCCAATATCGTAAATATAACGAATTTTTTGTTATGCTCAAAAAACATGTAGGATGTGTTGCCTATTAGCGACAGTTTAAATAAAAAAACAAGCCCATGGCAGGTTTCAGAGGCGGCAAAATGTACGCGAGCGATTCCAACAGCACCACAGAGGTGCGAGCAGTATCCCGAAAACAGCAGTATTCATCGATTTTCCACACATCTTCCATAGGGCTATTTCACGCTAACGCTTCAAGGCGTTTTCTTTTAAGCCTTCTTTTTTTTGCAGCCTCAGTCGCATTCGCGGGTAACGTTTCAGCTGTCGATATCCGTGTCAACGCGGGTGGCAGTCAGTACACGGACGGTGTGGGTAAGGTGTGGGCGGCGGATACCGGGTTCAACACCGGCCGGCTATCGTCCACGTCAGCGAATGTTCTCGGGACGACGGACGACCCGCTGTACCAGTTGCAACGTTATGATGCCCCGGCTGTGCCGGAGCTGAGCTACAGTTTCACAGTGCCCAATGGC
>DRJN01000350.1 GCA_011052165.1 Gammaproteobacteria bacterium | reverse complement strand
CTGTCACCAGATCAGCTTGCGTACTCATACTAAGGGCCGCCAAACCAACGCCGACGGCTGCTGCTATTACGTTCTTTTCCATTTTCTTTCCCCTAAAACATTTTCTATTGATACTTAATTATTTACGAAGTAGATGTGTCTGTAAGAAATGCAAAAAATACGCCAGAAATAACAACCTTATGTATTTACACGTTTATTTATGCACGGCTTAATTTCAGTCTACAGGTGCCTGCTCAAAGTGTAATATATTCCGATCATGCAATAAAAGTTAATTAAATTGGATAAACAATAAGTTACTAACATATACGCTCAATAATATACGTCAAAACTGCAAAAATACCGTAAAGAATCTCGACTAGACTCCTCTCCTAATGCCCGGTTCCTGATTTCACCAATCCTGGCGTTGATGGCGGTAGCGCAGCCCGCGCTGAAACAGTGGGGTTATTGAGGTGTATCAGCAACCTGTTGAATTTCTGCCTGGTCCGGTAGCAGCGACTGAATACGGCTGACCACGTCACTGACGTCGTCGGGATACTGTCCCGCCGGTGGACGCGACGGTTCGCCAAACCAGGTGGCCAATGCCTAGGTCGATCAGCTTCCGGTGGAAGCCGGGATAGTGACGCGTATGCCGGATAAAACGTGAGTGATACACCAGCCGCGCCAACTGTGCGCGCAGCCGGTCCCGCTTGTCACCATTGCCCGGGTTAAACAGCCAGCGTGCTGGCGTAACTGATCCAGGCTGCCGAGCAGATCACAGGGCAACGGCAGTATCTCCAGTAATTATCGAAAGAGAAGGGCATTATTTTGCCGGTACTCGTATTCGCAATGCTGGTGTCCCTGATATACGGTCAGCAGGCCGGGACAGAAAAGGTGGCAGGAGCGTCCGGAACCATGCTGCGGGCAAGAGGGTTTGAACTGGTCAAGGCCCAGCTGATCGTGACACTGGTCTATCTTTTCATAGTCCGTCCACTAGCCCGGATTTCCCACAGGTGTGTTGGCAGGGGGATTGAATAAGTCCCATTATCAACTCCGACGGACAACGTGAATAAAAGGTTGCGATTGAAACAAGCGTCTGGTTGCTGATCGAGAAAATCAGCACTTGTTTCCACCCTGCAGGGGCATCCCAATCTTCTGTGGCCAGAATAGTTTTCATGTTTCACCGGTATTTTTTGTCCGGTGCCAAACCGTGGTACTGTGTATCGTCGATAACGAGTTCATGTAGTATAGTTTGTTCCATAGATTCAAAATTTTTCCTTTTGTTTCAGTGGGGTAAGTTACTTTTTAGGATATCGATGCCGAGCTATGAGGCAGTCACGGCATCGACAATTATGGCCGATCCACTGACCGATGGCGTAACTACGAAGAGCAGCTTCAGCTCATTGTAGAAACCCTGCCGCCTTATCTAAAGGCTTTCGGCTATGCATAGCAATGCTGCCATGTGACGCTTGTTTGATGGGAGCGGATCGTCTGGAGTGGTTCGATTTGCAATAGGTATTTACATCCAGTTTCTAGCCAATGGAAAACTCACAGTTTCATGCCAACCAGGCCCGCCTTAACAGGGTACGGGAAGAATGTCAGCAAATACTCCGGAAGAACCCGAATTCAGTAGATGCGTTAGCCAGGCTGGGGGATGCATCCCTTCGGCTTAATGATTTTTCCAGGGCAATCGCAGCCTTTCAACGACTGGCTGCTATAGACCCCCGTTGTATCAATGCACACCTGGGGTTGGCTCGCGCCTTCTTGCTGACCGGCAGTCCTGCCCAGGCATTAGAGCAATGTGAAAAGGCACTGCAGATCGATGCAGGCAACCTGGACGCGCTCGGCCTGGCTGCAATGATAGAAGAGCGTAATGGTCATGGTGAATCGGCATACAAACGGCTGAAAAAGGTAGTCAACAACGGGAACCGTACCCCCCCCATAGCACTTCCATTCGCTGCAGCGCTTGCCAGTCTTGGCAAGCATGAAGAGGCTGTCGACCTGCTACAGGAGGCACTGGTTCTCAACAAGGGTATACCCAATGACTATCTGACATCGATGTATTTTCAGCTAGGGAGACTCTACGACAAACTGAAAAAATACGATAGCGCATTTGAGAGTTTTCGACAGGCAAATAATCTTAAATATCAGCAATTTGATCTCAGTAGGCCGATAGCAGATACCGACATGCTGATTGCGCTTTTTACAAAACAGTTTGTAAAGGAAATGCCGCGTTCAGGCTGCGAGTCGGAGGAACCCATATTCATAATAGGCATGCCGCGATCCGGTACAACCTTGATTGAGCAGATCATAGCAAGCCACCCGCAGGGGGAAGGGGCGGGCGAATTGGCGGCAATACCACAGTTGGAAGCGTCGCTGTGCGCGTCCTTTGGGAGAGCCGGGCATTATACAAATTGCATATCCTTGCTGACCAGGAAACACCTGGATGAGTTCGCTGAAAAGTATCTCTCGGTGCTGCACCATAACCGCACAGGGAGTTTGCGCATCACAGACAAGATGCCTGTTAACTTTATGTCTGTTGGTTTTATTGAGATGCTGTTTCCCAGAGCGAGAGTGATTATCTGCGACAGGAATGCTGCTGATATCTGCCTGTCCTGCTATTTTCAGGATTTCCTCGGGGTCCAGGCATTTATGAACAAATTGTCGGATATCGGCATATTGTACAAATGTTACAAACGGATTACGTCGCATTGGCGAACAGTAAGCGGGCTGCGAATACTTAACGTGCGTTATGAGGACCTCGTCAGCGAACCATACAAAAACATAAGAAAGATCATTGAGTTTACAGGGCTAAACTGGGATGAAGGATGCACGAAGTATTATGAACGCCGCAATTTTGTTAATACGGTCAGCTATGAACAGGTCAGGAAGCCGGTCTACAAGACATCCATCAGCCGATGGAAGAACTACGAAAAACATCTTACAGAATTAGAGCAATCATTGGGCAACCTGTGGCCGGATGGATAGGTGTGTTTCCTTTTGCCCCTGACTGTAGGGCCGTGATTTACAAGTACGCCGAATAAATTATTCTGATCAGGAGTTTGTCTATAATGAATAGCGATGAATATCTCGCCAGTGTTCGAGAACAGTACGAAAATTTTCCTTACCCGAAACGACCTCCCGAAGATGAAAAACGCACACTTTTTGTCACCACGACGGAACATATTGGCAATATCAGTCACTATTGTTTTGGTGGCAAACGAGACTTGAGAGATGGTGCACGTTGTCTGGTTGCTGGTGGCGGTACGGGTGATGCGGCACTTTTTCTTTCGGAACAACTGCGCAATACAAATGCCGAGGTTGTTTATGTCGACTTAAGCCGGGCATCAATGGGTATCGCACATGAACGTGCTGAGGTGAGAGGCTTAACAAACATTACCTGGCTGCAACGTTCCCTGCTTGAATTACCTGATATGGACATAGGCACGTTTGACTACATTAATTGTTGCGGTGTGCTGCATCACCTTGATGACCCGGTCAAAGGACTTAATGCTTTATCTTCCGTTTTGAAGGAAGAGGGCGCCATGGGTATTATGGTGTACGCACAATATGGCCGTACGGCCATTTATCAAATGCAGGAGTTAATGCGTTTGATAAATACCGGTGAAAATAATTTGCAACAATGCATCGATAATACCCACCTTACCATTGCGGAGTTACCGGAAGATAATTGGTACCGGCGTGATGAAGCAAGATGGAAAGGCGACCTTGAGGAATTAGGTGATATTGAAGCGTATGATTTATTTCTCCACTCCCAGGACAGGGCATATACAGTCCCGCAAGTTTACAACTGGTTGGATGAGTGCCACCTAAACCTGGTTAGTTTCACAGGTTTCACCGGACATAAATTAAAATACATAGCTGGGACGTATGTCAGAAATAAAAAATTGCAGAGCCTTATCGATAAAACGCCAATAGACCAGCAACAGTCAATAGCAGAATTAATAAGTGGCAACATAAAAACACCATAGCCGATCACATGGACCATAATATGGTGCCTTTTTATTCCTTTGAATTTGCACCCGCTGAAGTGTTGTTTAACGATTTAAGTAAAAACCCAAATCAAACGCTGGAATTAAATCTTGGTGAAGGAGTAGACAACCTGAAACTGGAGCAGGGGAACTATACGCGTTATGTTTTTCGTTATATCGATGGCCGCCGCTCACTTGGTGAGATTGTTCAATGCGTTAAAGAAGATTTTATGTCACGCAATGATCATTCATATGGTGAAGAAAGT
>DRJN01000349.1 GCA_011052165.1 Gammaproteobacteria bacterium | reverse complement strand
GGTCTTTACCCGTTCAAGGGGAGGGTGTTGCATGCCGTAAAGATTTCCGGGGGCGGCGGGCATGCCTGCGAAGCTGACTGGCCCAGTAACTCACCTGTACCGGATCTTTTTTCAGACCCAGCTTGCCGAATTCATAAGCGTGTTGCAAAGCCTGCATCGCCAGACGATTGCCATTGTGCGCCGCCCGGTTCAGCCAGTAAAACGCCTGTTTTTCATCTTTTTTGACCGCCCAGGCGCCCGTTTCATAACGCAGCCCCAGTTCATACTGGGTGAGCGGATCGCCCCGCCTGGCCTTGTCCTTAAGAACCTCGGCAGATTGCTGATGCACCATGGTGGTATATTTGAGCACCGTATTGATCACGGATACCGGATCGATGATCTCACTATCATCATTAGCGGCCGCACGACCCAGCCAACCGCGGGCCAGCGTTTGATCCTGCGCAACCGGATACCCTTCATGATACATCCGGGTAATCAGCGACTGGGCGTCCTTGCTACCATGAGCCGAGGCCAGGCTCAGCCAGTGCATGGCCTGCTCGGGATCCTTCTTAAGTCCAAAACCATTCTTATAGGCCTTGCCAAGCAAATATTCAGCCTGGACATTACCGTCCAGCGCGGCGTCCCGCCACCATTTTACAGCCTGCGCCGGATCCTGGGACACGCCCTGTCCCTTTGCATAGCAGGTTCCCTGCACCATCTCAGCATAGGGATTTTTGCCTGACGCTGAACGTTGCAGCCACTTCTCAGCCCGGCTGTAATCCGGCTTGAGACCATAGCGCCCTTCCAGACAGGCCAGCCCATACAGTAACTCGGCAGACGTGTCACCCTCCCGCGCCTGATGAAGAATCATGTAGAGTTCGAGTTGATTCGCGCTCGTCGTTCCCGCGAAACAGGGCGCACCCGCCCAGAACAGCACTACCGGCAAAAAAATACTTAAGACACGAAAACTCATACCGCCTCTCCTGCGCCAGGATCAATTATTCCGGCAACCGTATATGCTCATCTGTATGTTCGACCCCAGTATGCCTGATCGGATAACGATCGGCAGCAAACAAACCTTCCAGCCGTAAACAGAGGGGAATTCAGCCCATCAAGACTAAAACTGACTATCGAAATTGACTTCGTAACGCCGCCTGAATTCATCCATCGTAAAGGTATGATTCTGGGTACCGTGTGTTTCTATCTTGACCGCCCCCATCAGAGAAGCAATACGACCCGTGGCTTGCCAGTCCAGGCCATTGATCAGCCCGTATAATAGCCCAGCCCGGTAAGCATCGCCACAGCCGGTTGGATCGTTAATCACCTCAGCCTGGGCACAGGGAATGTCATAGCGGTGGTCGACCGTGTAAATATGCGAACCCTCACCCCCCCGGGTGATGATTAATGCATCCACCATTTTCGCCAGCTCATGCGCTGACTTGCCCGTGCGATCCTCGAACAGCTGCGCTTCATAATCGTTCAGTGTAATCCAGCTGGCTTTTTCTGCAAAGTCCAGCAGTTCCTCGCCATTGAACATGGGCAGACCCTGACCCGGATCGAAAATAAACGGGATCCCGGCTTCGACAAACTGCTGTGCATGCTGAATCATGCCATCCCGGCCATCAGGAGAAACAATGCCGAGCTTCACGCCCTCGGTATCCAGCACGCTGTTTTCATGCGACAGGCTCATGGCCCCGGGATGAAAAGCGGTGATCTGGTTATCGTCCGCATCCGTGGTAATAAAAGCCTGTGCAGTGTAGGTTTCCACCTGGCGCAGATATTTACGACTGATATTCTGTTCATCCATCCAGTCCGCATAAGGACTGAAATCATTGCCCACCGTACCCATGGGCAGGGGATTTTCACCCAGCAGTTTCAGGTTGTAGGCAATGTTGCCGGCGCACCCCCCAAATTCGCGGCGCATCTCCGGTACCAGAAAGGAAACATTCAAAATATGCACCTTGTCCGGCAGAATATGGTTTTTGAACTTATCATGAAACACCATGATAGTGTCGAAGGCGAAAGAACCACAGATCAGGGCAGACATTGAATTATCCTTTTATTGTAGATTGAAAAATATTTTTAATTTAATCAGCCCAGATAGTGCTGAAATATGATCAGCCCCCAGACCAGGGCAACGATGCCCAGAGAAATCAGGACTGCCGCCGACCCGATATCCTTGGCCCGGCCCGACAAATCATGATGCTCATCCCCGATTCGGTCCACCACCGCCTCGATAGCCGAGTTCAGCAGTTCGACCACCAGCACCAGTAACGCACTGCCAATCAGTAAAATATACTCGACGGCATTATGGCCCAGCCAGATCGCCAGCGGCGTTAGCAGTAACACCAACACGAATTCCTGGCGGAAGGCTGACTCGTTAATGAAAGCCGCACGCAAGCCCTTCATGGAATATCCATAGGCATTGATGATACGGGTTAATCCTGTTGCTCCGGGTTTAGCCATCGTTCTGTATTAAGCTCACATATTCAATCGCAACGAACGCAGAGTCACCGCTTTGCGCCCTTCGTATTAATCGTTGCATAAGTATTTGCATGTATTTTATCCCCTCACCCCAACCCTCTCCCAGAGGGAGAGGGGGCTATGATGCAAATACTTATGC
>DRJN01000348.1 GCA_011052165.1 Gammaproteobacteria bacterium | reverse complement strand
GCCATCCGCTCGAACTTTTTCTACACCCGTGCCGTGCCCTGTGAGTTGTGGTTCCTCAACCGCGCCAAGCCAGAGGAACACAAAGATAAGGTGCTCATGCTTGATGCGCGCAACACCTACCGCAAGGTTACGCGCAAGATTTATGACTTTAGCCCCGAGCAGCAGCAGAATCTCCTTGCCATTATCTGGCTCTACCGGGGTGAGACTGACAAATATCTGGAACTCGTGGCTGGCTACTGTGGCCGCATGCTGGGTGAAGGTGCTGGTTGCTTCGAGACCGCAGACGACAATGGTGAAACCATTAAGCCACTGCCTGCATTCAGTGATTCGCTTGATGCTTTACATGTTGCTTTGCAACCATTCCTAGAGACTCTCCCTGCGGATGCCGCCCATGCAGAAGTGTTGAAGGAACTTGATGATGCGCTGTCTCCCTTCAAGGCCGATGTCGAAGCATTTAAAAAAACTGTGGATGCGCAGCAGACGCTGTGGAAAAAACAGAAGACCAGCAACGGCCAACTGAAGAAAGCCGTCGACCGCCTCGCGCCACTGGCCGAAACTAGCCGCGATCTAGTGAAGCAGACCGACCTGCTTTACAAGCTCGCCTGTCGAGTCATCGAAACCTGCGAGAACGAATGCGACGCCCGCGACAGCGATGCCTGGGCCAACCGTGATATCACCCGCACCCGCAAAGCCGCCGACGAGTCCCGCCAACAGGCCGTCGAACAACTCAAGCAAGTACGCTACTTCTGGAAACAGGCCCACTGGCTCACCGAGCGCTTCCCTGATGCCAAACTCTGCGATGTGGAGGGCCTGGTCAAGCTGGTGGACCGCACCGAGATTGAAGCCAACGACTGGAGCCTTACCCCCGGCCGTTACGTCGGCATCGCGCCTGAGGAAGAGGACGAAGACTTCGACTTTGAGGAAGTCCTTCGTGACATCCATGTAGAGTTGGAAGACCTCAATGCTGAGTCGGTGAAGCTAGCGGCAATCATCAAAAGGAATTTTGAGGAGTTGGGGGTATGAGTTGGGAGTCTAGAACCCTTGATGAACTGGGGGTTGTCAGTCGAGGACGGTCACGTCATCGACCGAGGGATACTGCCCACTTGTATGGGGGACCACACCCTTTTGTCCAGACCGGAGATGTCAAGCACGCTGGTCTGTATTTGAATGAATATTCGCAGACGTATAGCGAGGCCGGACTGGCACAAAGCCGTATGTGGCCACAGGGGACACTATGTATCACTATTGCCGCCAACATCGCTGACACAGCAATCCTTGGAATTGATGCTTGCTTTCCAGATAGTGTCATTGGTTTTATCCCAGATAAGGCAATGGCCGATGCAAGGTTCATCAAGTACTTGTTCGATACGATGCTTAAAAAGCAGTTTAAACAATTCACTCAGGGTGCCGCCCAGGACAATTTAAGCCAGGGAAAGCTCCTGTCCCTGAAGTTTCCGATTCCATCTTCAACAGAGCAGAAGCAGATTGCAGATGTCCTCTCCGCCTACGACGACCTGATCGAAAACAACCGCCGCCGGATACAGTTGATGGAACAGTCCGCACGGCTGCTCTACAAGGAATGGTTCGTCCACCTCCGCTTCCCCGGCCACGAGCACGTCAACATCAAAGACGGCGTACCGGAGGGGTGGGAGAAGAAACAGTTATCCGAGATTGCGGAGATCACTATGGGGCAAAGTCCCAAGTCCACCTATTACAACGAAGATGGAAATGGACTGCCGTTCCATCAGGGGGTGACCAATTTCGGAGCGCGCTTTCCCTCGCATGAAACGTACTGCACAGTACAGAACCGCATCGCCGAACCCGGTGACATACTCTTTAGCGTAAGAGCCCCTGTCGGGCGCATAAACATTACGCCTGACAAGATTGTTATCGGTCGGGGTCTCGCGGCCATCCGGTCGAGTTGTGGCCAGCAGAATCTCCTCTTCTATGCGCTCAAGAGTCACTTTTTCAAAGAAGACATGATGGGCGGTGGTGCTATTTTCGCGGCGATAACGAAAAAAGACCTGCATGGAGTCGAACTGATGCAGCCAACAGATCGGCTCGCGGTGATGTTCATGGAGCATGTGCTCCCGATAGACCTTCAGATTGCGAATCTTCAGCAAACAATCGAAAAACATGCCAAAGCCCGCGACCTCCTCCTGCCCAAACTGATGAACGGGGAGCTGGCAGTGTGAGCAGTCTCAAGGCAATCGAGAAGAGGGTCTTTGAGGACCTGTTCGGAATGGCGAGCGGTTATGTGCTCGACTTTTCGAACAACACCTTTGCCGAGTTCTTCCGCGAAACCGCCAATATCGACATCTACGCACAAAAATATGCCTTCAACGGCGATTCCAAGGCCAAGCGCCTGCGGGCGTTCTGGGAGAAAGAGCCGGATGCATTGGTTGGCAAGGTCCTCTCAGGATTACTGGAGGTCTGGCAGTACAATGAGACACAGGACGGCAAACCTGATGATACTCCTCAATATAAGAAGACGGCGGGAATTGTCGCCAGATTGACCGGCAAGCCGCCTGACCCGGTGCTCATGGAGGACGAGTTCCTACGCCGGCAATATCAAGATATCTCCATCAAGAATCTTCCTATCGATTCAAGCCTGGTGCCGGTGTTGGAGTCCCGTTTGATGGAGGCGCAGCATTGTCTGGTCTACGCCCCGCTGGCGACTATCTTCCTGTGCGGAAGCATCCTGGAAGGCATCCTGCTGGGGGTTGCCTTGCAAAGACCGAAAGCGTTCAATCAGGCGGCCAACTCTCCAAAGGACAAGGGCAATAAGGCAAAGCCGTTCCAGGAGTGGTCACTCGCGCAGTTTATTGATGTCGCGCATGGCTTGGGGGTGCTGAAACTGGATGTCAAGAAGTTCAGTCATGAGCTGCGTGATTTCCGCAATTACATTCACCCCTTTCAACAGCTCGCATCGAAATTCACACCTGACAAGCATACGGCCGAGATTTGCTTGCAAGTGCTCAAGGCCGCCATCGCTGATCTTTCGGGAGGCCGGAAATGAGCAAGCGGATTCGGCGTGTCGGCTCCATCAAAAGCGAGTTGCTCAAAAAATCTCGGGAAGCGGCCCTTGCTGCCGTGCAGATCTTCAACAACCCGAACATCCGTTTCAAGTCGGAATCCTATGTGGTGTTGATGATCATCGCCTGGACCTATCTGCTCCACGCCTATTTCCGCGATCAGAAGATCGAATACCGCTATTGTCAGCAAAACGGAAGACGGCGCGTATTCGATAAGACTAGGCATGGTGCCTACAAATATTGGGAACTTGAACGTTGCCTGAACGATGCAACGTCACCGATCGATAAGGACACGGCAAATAACCTGCGATTTCTGATCGGACTACGTCACGAAATCGAGCACCAGATGACAACCCGGATTGATGATATTTTGAGTGCCCGATTCCAGGCGTGTTGTTTGAACTTCAACGAATACATCAAGAAGCTCTTTGGCGACGACAACGGAATCGAAAAGCATCTTTCCTTCAGCCTCCAGTTCTCGACCATCTCCGCAGAACAGAAGGAATTGCTTGAAGAACAGCCAGGGCTGCCCGCAAACATCCATGGCTACATTCAGGAATTTGATGCCGAGCTATCGGATGAGGAATTTGCCAACCCTCATTATGCCTACCGGATACTGTTTGTTCCAAAGACCGCCAACCGCAAGGGGCAGGCTGACCGCGTCATCGAATTCGTCAAGAGCGATTCACCACTGGCTGAGGCCGTCAACAAGGAATACACCGTCATCAAGGAGACGGAAAAGAAAAAATACCTGCCCATGCAGGTTGTGGACTTGATGAAGGCGGAAGGCTATCCGCGATTTTCAATTCACTACCATACGCAACTCTGGCAATCTCAGGATGCGAAGAACCCTGCCAAGGGTTACGGCATCATGGTGGCGGGAAAGGTCTGGCATTGGTATGAGCGCTGGGTGGATGTGGTGCGGAATCACTGCCGGGATAGCGGGGGGAAATATACATGAACCTGAAAGCACCCATTCCCAGGCTTTCTTTCGCTAACCTGTCTGTGTGTGGAATCGCTCAGATTGGAGATTCTACCCAACAGTTCAAAGGGATGAATGATAAAGCTGTTGCTCCCTGCAGGGAAAGACTGACACTGGTATGGTCATAATGGATAGGCACACAGCAGAAAATCTATTACAAACTGCAGTCGGTGATCCTAACGCCTGCTTTCGCCCCGGCCAGTGGGAGGCAATCGACGCACTGGTCAACCGCCGCCAGAAACTGATGGTGGTACAACGCACTGGCTGGGGCAAGAGTTCAGTTTATTTCATCAGTACGCGCATATTGCGTGATCGCGGTGCTGGGCCAACAGTCATTGTTTC
>DRJN01000347.1 GCA_011052165.1 Gammaproteobacteria bacterium | reverse complement strand
GTCATATCCACCACGGTCGTGGGATCAATCCCGCAGTGGCCGCCATCGATAACCAGATCCACCTGATGCTCCAGCGACTCACGAATTTCATAGGGATCGGTCATGGGCATGTCCTCGCCGGGCAGGATCAGGGTGCTGCTCATCAACGGTTCGCTCAACTCGGCCAGCAGCATGCGAACAATATTATTATCCGGCACGCGCAAGCCGATGGTGCGACGTTTAGGGTGCATCAGACGCCGCGGGACCTCGCGCGTGCCTTTCAATATAAAGGTATAAGGACCGGGCGTATGGGCATTGAGCAAACGGTAGGCGCTATTATCCACTTTGGCATAACTGGCGATTTCGGATAAATCGCGGCAGACCAGGGTGAAATTGTGCCTGTCATCCACCTGGCGGATATGACGAAGACGATCCAGCGCCTTTTTATCCCCAAGATGACAGCCCAGCGCATACGCTGAATCGGTGGGATAAACGATCACCGCGCCATTTCTAATCATGTCCACCGCCTGATAGACCAGACGCGGCTGAGGATTGTCCGGATGGATCTGAAAATACTGGCTCATAGGGCAAGGGGCAAGGTATCTGGCGCGCTTGCAGCCTGCTGCACCTCCCGGGAAGAACTCCAGGCAGGACTTTCCCAGACAGGAACGCAGATGGTGGGCATCGCGGGCAGCTTGCCCATATCCATATAAGGGTTTTCCGGGCCATGGTAATCCGAGCCGACCGACGCCCGCAGCCCGCAACCGCAGCACAACTGCGCCATATGCTGAATTTCATCCCGGCTGTGACTGCCGGAGACGACTTCCAGTGCAGAGCCGCCCAGCTCCTGAAATTCCCCCAGCAACTGGCGCAGCCGGGTCGCGCTCAGGCGGTAACGGGCCGGATGGGCAATCACCGCCTGACCCCCGGCGCGATGAATCCAGTCCAGCGCATCTTCCAGCGTGGCCCAGTCGCCGGGCACATAGCCGGGTTTGCCCTGCACCAGATAACGTTTGAAAACCTGCTTCATGTCTTTGGCATGGCCCTGTTCGACCAGAAAACGGGCAAAATGCACCCGGCCTATGATATTGCCTTTGGCAAAGGCGCGTGCGCCCTCCCAGGCGCCCTCAATGTGTTTTTTCGCCAGACGGCGGCCGATTTCTTCCGAACGCCACTGGCGAAATTCACAAAGCCGTTGCAAGCCCTTGAGTAATATAGGATTATCGATATCAAGATTGAGTCCGATGATATGAATGGTCTCGCTACGACCCCAACTCACGGAGATCTCGGCCCCGGCCACCAGATGCAAGCCCACTTTGCCGGCTTCCAACTGCGCCTCTCTAATGCCGTCGATATTGTCGTGATCCGTCAGCGCCAACACATCGATGTGACGCAATTTTGCCAACCGCACGAGTTCCGATGGGCGCAAGCTGCCGTCGGAAGCGGTCGAATGGGAATGTAAATCATACTGAACAGACATCGGTTGCGTAGTCTAGCCGATCAGCCCCACAAGAGCATTGACTTTTCGGAACTTCCTGCGAAAAATAGGGTCTTCATTTCGATGAGCGATCCGACCTGATTCATTCATAAGGATCTGACTGGAAAAACTGTGCCCGTCATGCTGCAGCTATGCTAGAGTGCCTGATTTATAAAAATGGATACCATGCAGGAATCCCATGTCAGATCTGGAAATGGATGCACAAACACTCTCGGAAGCACTCAGCAGGGTCGCTGACTATGTGATTGAGGCGCGTAGCCATGCCTTTACCGGAAGCCAGCGTCACGAGCCGGATCAGCTGGATGCCGATATCGACCGTTTTCTGAAGTTCATCGATTTTGTTCACCAAAGTGGGAAATATCCGGTTCAAACTACCGATTCAGCCCCGCAAACCGATCGAGATCTGATGGCCAATATGGGCTTGCAGCTTATTCACACACTCAGTCACTGGGCTATCCACCTGCAACTGGAAAGGACGGTGGGCGAACTGGAAGAACTCACGCTGTGCGTGGCGCTTTGGTGCGCACGTCAGCAATGCCATCTGGGTACACTGACGCCGCTGGTGGATGCCGTTTCGGACTATGCCAACCGCCAGTCTGAACCCGAAACGATGAGTGATCTGACTTCGGTCGTGGGTGAAATCATCGATGCTATCAAGCCAGACATAAAGGCGGATCGGGACAAAAGCGATCCTCATCGCCCCTGGCGGCTACTGAATGTCAATTACGGTATTATCGCCACCCGCAGTCTGGAGCCTGCCATAATGGAACAGGCCTATGAAAATATCATTCAGCGCTTCCCCGAGGATGCAGCCGAATTCTTCCGTGAAGGCATGGAACAAATGCAGATCGTCGATTATCCGGATTATGCGCGTATTGTCATGGAAAAATATTATCATGCCACTAATAACCCGACCTTACATTGAGAAAGCTGAACCAGCACAACACTAAATAAACGTACTCTGCCATGAAGTTATTGTTCGATTTTTTTCCTATTCTGCTATTTTTCATCGTCTACAAAATATTCGGCATTTATGCCGCCACAGCAGTCGCCATTGGGGCAGCCGTGATCCAGAATGCCGTGTTCTGGTTCCAGCATCGGCGTTTTGAAAATATGCACCTCATCACCCTGGCCCTGATTATCGTGCTCGGTGGCGCCACCTTGATATTGAAGGACAAAACCTTCATCATGTGGAAACCTACGGCGGTAAACTGGATGTTCGCCCTGGCCTTTATCGGCAGCCAGTTCTTTGGAGAAAAAACCCTGGTCGAGCGTATGATGAGCCACGCCATCGAGATCCCGCAGCTAGCCTGGCGGCGCCTGAATATGAGCTGGGTGGTTTTCTTTATCGCTATGGGCTTCGCTAACCTTTATGTTGCTGATTTTTATTTTGTGGCACATGATGCGCTGACTGCCGCCGCGCATGCGCCGGTGGCGGCTGATAACTGCGCGACACAATTCAGTGGCCGGCTGCTAGGCCTGTGCAAGACTACCAAAGACGCCGAGGAACAGTGGGTTAACTTTAAACTCTTTGGTATGCTGGGCCTGACTATCCTGTTTATGGTGGGTCAGGCGTTTTACCTGGCCCGTCACGTCCAGGATGAGGAGTCAACCAGTCTGAAAGAGGCCGAGCAGGAACAGGGAAGCTGATATGTGGTATGCCATTATTTCAGAGGATACGAAAAACTCGCTGGAAAAGCGCAAAACCGCCCGTCCGGCGCATGTGCGACGTCTGCAAACCTTGCAGGACGAAGGCCGCCTGCTGATAGCCGGGCCACACCCGGCCATCGACAACCCGGATCCCGGCCCGGCCGGGTTTACCG
>DRJN01000346.1 GCA_011052165.1 Gammaproteobacteria bacterium | reverse complement strand
TCCACTCCGGCCAGTCATACACGCCCATGATTTCCAGTTTGGCCGGTGAGGCCTTGTGTTCTACCAATATCTGTTCCATCACTTCACTCCGGGAAAGTTAATTTTGTAAGAAGATTAATTCTGCAAATAGCTGTAACCTGACATACCTGATAACAGTGTTTCCAGGCAGTCCTGTTTTTCCTGCGCCGTTAAATTGGCAGCGGCTATTTTAGCATGATAGTTCTGCATCAGATCATCGGGATCAAAATGCACATAACGCAACAGATCATCGACCTGGTCACCGCGACAGGCCTGATCCAGACGATAACCCTCTTCGCTTAATCTGATATGGAGCGAATCCGTATCCCCAAACAAGTTATGCATGTCACCGAGGATCTCCTGATAGGCGCCCACCAGAAAAATGCCCAGCAGATACGACTCCCCGGCTTTCCATTCATGCAGGGGCAAGCTGGCTTCAATGTTTTCAGCCTCGACGTAAGAATTGATTCGCCCATCCGAGTCACAGGTAATATCTTCAATTACTCCTCGACGAGAGGGCTTTTCCTGCAGGCGATGCAGCGGCATAATCGGAAAGATCTGGCCAATGCCCCAGGCATCAGGAATGGACTGGAACAAGGAAAAATTACAGAAATACTTGTCCGCCAGTTTTTCATTCAACGCATCCAGTACTTCACGGTGGCTACGCTGTAGAGGACTCAGGCAGTTTTGGATATGACGGCAACAGGCAAAATACAGGGCTTCAGCCGTAGCGCGTTGACTCAGGTCGAGCATGCCGTGGATATACAGGGTCTGCGCTTCACCCAACCAGTAACGCACATCGTGCCAGGCCTCGATGGCGGCATAACTGCTCACCTCGTCCTCAGCCAGTAATTGATAAAGCTGTCCGAGTTCCTGCAATGCCGCAGGCGCATCACTATCAGGTAATTCAATGGCTGTCCCTGCTGGTATCTGTTCGGTATTAATAACATTGGTCACCAACAGCGCATGGTGTGCGGTCATGGCGCGCCCTGACTCCGTCACAATCTGTGGATGCGGCAGATCCTGCTGCTCACAGATTTCCTTCAGGGCATGTACAATGTGGCGGGCATAGCTGTCGAGGCTGTAATTCATGGAACAGGCGCGGCGGGAATGACTACCCTCATAGTCCACCCCCAGCCCTCCCCCCACATCGACGCAATCTATCGCCGCCCCCAAACGATGCAGCTCGGCGTAATAACGCGCACACTCCTGCATGCCGCGCTGGATGTCGCGGATATTCGCCAGCTGTGAACCGAGATGAAAATGCAGCATCTGTAGATAGTCAAGCTTATCTGCTTCGCGCAGCCGCGCCACCATCGTCAACACCTGGGCGGCAGACAGGCCAAATTTGGATTTCTCCCCACCGGTGTTCTGCCACTTGCCTTCGCCAAGGGAAGCCAGGCGCACCCGCAGCCCCAGGCGTGGCTTGAGCTCCAGCGCGGCCGCCTGCTCCAGTACCTGTTCCAGCTCGGAAAGTTTTTCAATCACCAGATAGATCCGCTGACCCAGCTTCTGCCCCGTCAGCGCCAGACGAATATATTCCCGATCCTTGTAGCCGTTACAGATGATCGTTTGATCGATCTTCGCTGAAATACCCAGCACCGCCATCAGCTCCGACTTGCTGCCGGCCTCCAGCCCCACCGGCTCATCACTGGCCAACAATTCGTTCACCACACTATGCTGCTGGTTGACCTTGATCGGATAGACGGCCGTGTAGCCCCCGCTGTAGGCTTCAGCCTTTATCGCGGCGGAAAAAGCCTGGCTAAGGCGGTGCACGCGATGACGTAGAATATCACTGAAACGCAGCAACAAGGGCAGACGATGACCCTCGGCCAGAGCCGCCTGCACAACCTCATAGATATCGATGCCGCGTTGCGGCTCCTGCGTCGGGTAGGCCTGCAGATGTCCCCGCGCATTGATGCTAAAATAACCGGCACCCCAGTTATCAACGTTATAGAGAGCCTGCGATTTTTTGCTATTCCAGTTTTGCATGCGGGGAAGATACAAGATACAGGGGCAAAGATACAAGATAAAAGATGCGGAGCGCATATCAGCCTGTATCTTTGCCCCTGTATCTTGTATCTTTTCTAGTTCATATTAATCTGGAAATTTTATGCCGTTTGACAAAGAAAACTGGTTCACCGAAGCCCTCGATGAAACCGGCACAGCCTTTTCACTCAAGCTGAAGTCCAAACTTCACGAAGAACAAACGCCATATCAGAAAATTGAAATTTTTGACACCCAGACCTTTGGCAAATTAATGGTGATTGACGGGTGTACCATGGTTTCGAGTCGGGATAATTTTCTTTACCATGACATGATGGCTCACCCTGCGTTATTCACCCATCCGGCCCCTCGCCGCGTGCTGATTATCGGCGGCGGAGACTGCGGCACCCTGCGCGAAGTGTTGAAACACCCAGAAATAAAACAGGCCTGGCAGGTGGACATCGATGAGCGCGTTACCCGTCTGTCCGAAAAATATTTTCCCGAGCTGTGCGAGTCGAATCAGGATCCCCGCGCCGAACTACACTTCAGCGATGGCATACAATGGCTGCGTGAAGCCGGGCATGACAGCCTGGATGTGATTATCGTTGACAGCACCGATCCTATCGGTCCCGGCGAAGTGCTGTTTACCGAGGAATTTTACCGTCATTGCCGCCGAGCCTTGACCCATGAGGGCATCCTGGTACAACAAAGCGAATCCCCCTTGCTGCATCAGGACATTTTGCTAAACATGTACCAACGCATGCAGGCTGCCGGCTTCAGCCAACAAGCCTCCCTGAATTTTCCACAACCGATTTATCCCTCCGGCTGGTGGAGCGCCACCCTCGCCGGTAACACGGATCTTCAACGCTTCCGGGAACAGGATGTGCGGCAAAAAACATTTGACTGCCGCTATTATAATGCGGAGATTCATAAGGGCGCTCTGGCGGTGCCGGAGTTTATGAAAAAAGCGGATAAAAAACACCGTATAAGAAACCCCGCCGATTGATGGGTTTCCCTACTGGACTTCGCACTTCGTTCTACCCATCCTACTCTTTTTTAACCGTCCGCAAGCTTAATTACACCACTTGCTTATCCTGCTTCTTAAATTAGCCTCGGCGCGACTACGCTGGATATCGGAAAAATAGATTCGTTTACCCTGTTTATCCAGGCTATAAAGTACCGAGGCACGCTGGTAATTTTTAAGTTTGTCCCGGGCAAGGATGCAATTGTGCTGGCGGCGTGCGTCTTGTTGATTTTTTTTGGCCTGGGC
>DRJN01000345.1 GCA_011052165.1 Gammaproteobacteria bacterium | reverse complement strand
CCCGACAACACATCCAGCTGATAACCGTAGCTGAGAGTCGGCTGCACCGCATCCACCGGGATCGAAATATAGCCGTTCAGCGTCGCCCACTGGGCCACGTTATAGCGCGACAGATCGATCTCGCCCGGATTGCCGTCCAGGTGACTCACACCACTCTGGCCGGTCGGCACGTTATGGTCTGTGGTGACGGCCCAGGCGCCTTGCGTATTCCAGTCAGTCACCGAGGTTTCAAAGTCATTGCTGTACGGGTAAGCATAACTCGCCAACGGCGGAACACCGATCTGGAAGTCATCGATCACCCACAAACGTGACCCGTTACCCGAGCCATTGCGCTGGTCGAAGCGAATTCGGATGGCCTGACCGATATACGCAGACAGGTCGACCTCCTCGCGCACGTACTCACTGTGGTCGTTGTGCCAATTGTAACTGCGGATCGTCGTCCAGGCATTGCTGCCCTGGGTCTGGATACGCACATACATGTTGTCGCCGGACAGCAGCCCAAGTTTATAGGCATAGCTCAGAGTTGGCTGTACCGCATCCACCGGGATCGGGATATAGCCGTTCAACGTCGCCCACTGCGCCACGTTATAGCGCGACAGATCGATTTCGCCCGGATTGCCATCCAGGTGCATCACGCCACTCTGGCTGGTCCAGCCGTTATGGTTGGTGGCAACAGCCCAGACGCCTTGCGTATCCCAGTCAGCCGCGGCAGTCTCGAAGTCGTTGCTGTACGGGTAGGCATAACTCGCCAACGGCGGCTCACCGATCTGGAAGTCATCGATCACCCACAGACGGGTACTGCTACCCGAGCCATTGCGCTGATCAAAGCGAATGCGGACCGCCTGACCGGCGTACGAAGACAGATCGATCTCATCCCGCACGTACTCGCTGTGGCTGTTGCGCCAGTTGTAACTGCGGATCGTCGTCCAGGCATTGCTGCCCTGGGTCTGGATGCGCACGTACATGTTGTCGCCCGATAACAACTCGAGTTTGTAGCGGTAACTCAACGTCGGCTGAGCCGCATCGACCGGCACCGTGACGTAACCATTCATGGTTGCCCACTGTGAGACGTTATAGCGCGACAGATCAATCTCGGCCGGGTTACCATCCAGGTGCCAGACGCCCGCTGCGCTGGTCCAGTTGCCGTGATCGGTATTCATGCCCCACACGCCTTCCAGCTTCCAGTCGTCCTGGCCATTGATATCGTTGGCAGGATTGCTATCCAGCACACTATCGTGGACCGAAGTTACCACTTCAAAGCCGTTTACATAGGGATAGTCATAATCCCAAACCGCTTCCTGGGTGGCGGAACACCCGTTGACATCCACCGGATCACCGGCAACCGTCGCCGGACACAGGTCGCTGCTGTCGACCACACCGTCAGCATCGGAATCGACCTGACTCGGCGAACAGCCACTGGCATCCACCGGTTCGCCCGCCGGGGTCAGCGGGCACACATCCGCCACATCCGGAACACCGTCGTTGTCGCTGTCGCGCTGTGAATCGGAACAGCCGCTTGTATCAACACTTTCCCCAACCGGCGTATTCGGACACAGGTCGTTGCTGTCAGACACCCCGTCGCCGTCGCTGTCCTGCGGCGCCACCAGTGTCACTGTGATCCGCTGCTGCGCGGTACCTGTGTTGCCATTGGCATCAGTCGAGGTCCAGGTGACCAGGGTCTCACCCACGGTAAACAACGCCGGCGCGTCGTTGCTGATAATGACAGGACCGAAGATATCACTCGCGGTAGCCGTTCCGATATTCACACTCAACGCCGCGCTGCTGATGACCACGATATCGTCCGGTACCACCAGCGTTGGCGGCGTGGTGTCCTGCACCGTCACGCGTTGCGTCGCTGAACCGATATTACCCGCGCTGTCCGCTGCACTGTAGGTCACAAAGGTCTCGCCCAGCGGGAAAGCCGCCGGCGCGTCATTGGTGACGGCCAGGCTGCCATCAATATCGTCCAGCGCCGTCGCCGGTCCGCCCAGACTCACAGGCGTGGTCAACGCGGTGGCTTCGGCGATGACATCAGCGGGCGCCGTGACGGTCGGCACGACGATATCCTGTGCCACAATGTTCCAGCTAAAGGCTGTCGTCACCGAATCGGACCCGCCGCTCACAGTGACTGCGACGTTGTTCGATGCCGCGTTGGTTGGATCGATGGCACCGCTGATCGCTCCGCTCACGCTATCGATCAATAAACCTGTCGGCAACCCACTGGCGCTGTACGTCAGGGTATCGGTATCCGGGTCGTTGGCTGCCAGCGCAAGCGTGACCACACCATTGTATACACCGTTCTGGTCGGCCACTGCCTGCAACACCGGCACACCGTTACTGCTGTTGGTCAAGCTTTCCGCCGGTCCGGCATTGCTGGGTATGTAATCCGGATCGGTGGTGATCAGAATCCTGTCGACAAGGGCACCGTCCTTATCCATCCAGATCTGCAAGGTATGTTCGCCGGTACTGGCAACATCGAAACTGGCCACCGGACCGTCTTCGGTGGTGCGTGTCCAGCCCCAGGTGTTGAGCACATTGCTTGCCAGCTGCAGCTTGTCGCTGGTACTGAATGCCATCCCGTCCAGTCCAACGTGGATCGTATCGCCGTCGGCATCCACGGCCAGACCGCGCACCCAGACATAATGCGTCCCGGTGGTAAGGAAATTCACCTGATAATCCAGACTCGGGCTGTTGGCAATGTCGCTGGAAGCCACCCGGTTGCCGCTATCCGGTTGCGCCACCATGGCGCTGTCGCCGCTGTAATCCAGCGTGTAGTCCGGCGACCAGCTCTCCGCCCCCGGCGTTTGGGTGGCGCTGTAGTGCTCGGCTTCCACCACCAGTAATTGTTGTGGGCTGTTGTCCTGCTGGAACGGCCCGCCGCCGGTTATAAGGTAACTCGCCGTGCTCACGGTACTGTCGGCGTAACCGTTGCCAACGGTGATAGCCTGCAACGTGGTATCGCTCGACACGGTAACGGGTCCCGCGTACAGGAAAGCACTGGCCGTGGGCACCGTGCCGTCCAGGGTGTAGTAGATCAGCGTATTCGGCGTCGGGCTCGACAGGGAAATCTCCACATAGTCTGCATAGGTGCCCGCCGGCGGGCTGATCACGGGCGGCACTGCCACCTGTGCCGAGGTCGGGTCCGTACCATTCTGGTACTCGGCTAAATCCGGAACACCATCACCGTCAAAATCCCCGCTCCCGTTGCGATCAAGGGTGCCGAAGTTGGCCATTTCCCAGGCATCGTCCATACCGTCACCGTCGGTATCCCATTCCGGATTCACGGTAAGGGTCGGCGAACGGGAAGCGGACAGGAAGCCGTCTGTGGCGGTAAAGGTAATGGTATAGGCCCCCGCCTGACCGACGGCCGGCGTCCAGTTGAACGTCGCCGTGCCATTGCCGTTATCCACAAAGACCGCACCCACTGGTAACGGGTTGGCGCTCAGGGCCACCGGCTGGCCGTTCGGATCGGATGCCTCGACCAGGAAGCCCACCTGAATGCCTTCCGACGTGGTGCGATTCGCAATCGCCTGCACCACCGGCGGCACCGGACCCAGCACACCGGAACCCATGCGGACCGAATAGTTACCCGTCACGTTGGAATCGAACAGGTTAATAAAATAGGTATAGGTTGGCGGATTGGTCGACCGGTCGCGCTCCTTGGAAGTCCAGGCGTTATCCAGGGGAATACGTTTCCCGTCGGAGCGAATTACGTCTTTGACCGCGGAGTTGCCATTATACGGGTCCGGCAACTTCACATAGGCGAAACCGGCGGTCGGTGGTATTGTGAGCGTGTGCAGCATATCCCCACCGCTCGGCGCACCGGCATCCAGGCCGGCCGCACCCGACTGATCGGTGACCACCTCGTCGCTGGTATTGTCAGATTCATACACGCGCAGGACCTGCCCGTCCAGCGCCAGGAAGTCGCGCACCGCATCGCGCCCCGGCTCATCCACCCGCACATTGCGTACCAGAAAGTGGGTAACCGGCTGATCAAGAATCGAGGTGGCCGCACCACCCAGTTCATCGGCGTGCGACATACTCGCCGAAAAACTGATAAATTCCCCGGCCAGCGATGTCAGCATATCCCAGCGCCCCATCTTCGCCGAATCAGGGGCCACATCGCCAAAATTAATCAACAGCACCGGCTCGGACGGCTGATCATCCACCGAACTGCCAGTAATGGTAAAGTCGATCAACAAGCCCTGCGGGTTATCCTTGATCTCCGGCTGCGCCGAATCGATGCGCACATTAGCTGCGGTCGCCAGGCCGTTGTTCCGGACACGTACGCCGAGGGTGTAAGGCTCTGACGGCTCAATCGGCGCGGTAAAGGGATCGTCGCCAATCACCTGTTTAGTGAGGAAGTAATCCAGTGCCAACTGTGGCAAGGGCTTTACGGTAATAAAGTCCGGCGTGACTTCGACAGTTTCCGGCACACCGCCCAGGGTATAACTCAGCGTCGCACCGATGTAATACAAAGTACCGGTCGGCGTAACCGCCGCACTGGTAGTCGGAATAATGAGCCAGCGAATTTCGCCCGTGGTGTTAGGCTCCACCCGGCCATTGCCATTAACATCCGAGATATCGGTCATGGAATCGATACGGATAAAGAACTTCGCGCTGGTGTTATTGGGATCGGACGTGGCCACGACACTGTTACCGGCATCATCCTTGAAATTAACGCTCACCTGCACATTATCGATAGCCAGAGTATCGAGATTATTGTTGATCTTCATCATAGCATCGAAGGCCTGACGTTCAAGAATCAGTTCCTGCTGAATCTCGATTTTCACACGCGCACACACCGGCTCCGCTTGTGCCGGCGGCGTCCAGCTCAAAACCACCAGGCATATCAGCCAGAGACTCAGCCAATGCCCCGAAGAAACCCCAGTTTTATACGTGTTGCTCTTCATATCTTTGTTCCCCTGGACGGCCTTCATAAGGCTCCGTCGTCATCGCCTGATACGAATCCACATGCCTGCTAGTAGCCAGGACTTACCCCTCTTTTATTCATATATTCTTTAATCACATCCATCGACGGATTGTTCGGCAACATCCAGCCGTGTATATCCATAATCGGCGTCCCGTAACCACGCGGCGGGTATCCCGCCTTCTGCAATTTGTCATTCAACTCATCGCGCCGTTGCGTGTCCGTATCGATGTAGTACTCCTTAAACGCTATATGCTCGGATCGCAGCTCCTTCGCCTTGGCTTTGCAGTAGCCACAGGTGGTCAACGAGTACATAATGACTTCGTTGTGTGTTGCTACCCTTCCTGCCTCCGGTTCTTGTGATAACTGCTTCCAGCCTTGGTATGTAACAATCACTACGAGAACGAGTAATAGTTTTTTGAACAACGTTCATCATTCCTTTATAAAGATGTTAATCAATCGAGTCGACTCCCTTTTCGACCTTTTCTGTCTAACTCCTTTTCCGATTTATTCTGTCATTATCGGTTGTTAAGTGAATAAGTGAGCAGTGTCCCCGTTACCGGTCCCCCGTTACGCGCCACCGGGCTACTAAATAAATAAAGTGTTTTAAGCAGGTTTGTTGGGGTTCGTGGGTTCAGGGCGATCTACTGGGCTCATTTTTGTTTTAACAATCATGTAAATAAAACATGCCATCAACAATAATTGCTCTCCAATGTCATACCACCCTCTATACTCTGAAAAAATATATTGAGCGGCCATATATCCAGACGACACAATACCCAGCATAGCTACGCTTATATAAATAATTATTCTCTTATTAGGCTGAAAAATAGATGTTGGAATTAGTCCGACGAATAAAGCTGAAATTAAAAACGCTAATCCTTGTATTAGATCAGAAACATATATTGATTCAAGGTACCATATGATGCCAATTAAATCAGCCATGCCATAGAAGACCAACAATAATCTAATACCAAATTCAAATATTTTATTAATTACAATCTTCATCATCACAACCATAACGTTTCTTTAGATCATCATAAGTTTTCTTGCCTCGGCGTTTTGTTGCTGTACCATACAATCTGTTTTTTCCTTGAAGGGTAGTGTCACAGACTAATCTGCAATTTTCGCCTTTACACTCTCTCGCGCAGCTCTCATAGCATTTATCATGCTCGGTACATGCGTCTGGTGATATATCAGGTATCCATGTCGCAAGCGTTGATCCTTCAGGCCCACATTTTGGTCCGAATGGGCCTCCTGCAGGAGATTGTGGTTTATCATCCCACCAATCCGGTGGAATAAGACCGGTAGGATCGCTCCACCGCAACGGATTATTTTCTACATAGGTGTAGGTATTCAACCCGCCCGCTAACCCGATCGGATCACTCGACAAATACCGCCCCACCTTAGGATCATAATATCTGAAGTAGTTGTAGTGGAGGCCTGTTTCACTGTCATAATACTGGCCTGCGAACCTCAATGGATTCTCGATAGCGTAGCTCCCATCAAGCTGCGCTTCCCCAAACGCCTGATACCTGGCAGACCACACCACCGCGCCGTTCGTCCCAACCAGCTT